>SKWJ01000297.1 GCA_007128995.1 Paracoccaceae bacterium | reverse complement strand
TGACCTGACACTCCGCGCCGCTCCACAGGGCATCGACGACGGCCAGCGCGGGCGCTGCGGCGGGCGCATGATCAAGAGCCTTCAAGACGGAGTGGATCACTGTCGAGCTGACCAGAGGGCGGGCGCCATCATGGATAAGCACCTTCGATGGCGGATCGTCTGCGAGTGTTTCCAGTGCGTTCCGCACAGAAGCGCGCCGTGTGTCGCCCCCATGGACGATAACAAGCTCTGACGAGGCGATCTGCATGGCGCGCGCCTGATCATCAGGATGGATCACAACAATCAGACGGTGCAATCCGGCAGTACGAAAAGCCGCGATCGTATGTTCCAGCACGGTGCGACCGCACATTGCGCGCCACTGCTTGGGCAAATCCCCCCCGGCGCGCGTACCGCGTCCAGCGGCGACAATGATCGCCGCAACATCTTGTCCCATGCTGCCCCCTGGGCTGTGTCCGGACACTCTATACGCTCAAGCGGAGGGTGCTGACAATCCGCGCGTTCAAAGCGCTATAACGCACAAAAATTAATCAGTTGATGAAAAACGCGCCAGTTCAGTACTCAAGATGTTTGCCTTGCACATTTTTGAGGACTAGGGAAAGGCCTGGAGGCACTTAAAGAGGCATTCTCGGGCGTGTTGACTGAAGAATTTCAGGATCTGATGGATCTGGGGCTGACATCCCCGGTGCTCTTGGCGCCGATGGCTGGCATTACCGATTTGCCGTTTCGGCGCGTCGTGGCCGGCTTCGGTGCAGGACTGGTCGTGTCGGAAATGGTGGCCTCTCAGGAAATGGTGCAGGCAAAACCGTCGATGCGTGCGAGGGCCAGATCAGAGCTCGGGCTGGGCGAGGGACGCACTGCGGTGCAACTGGCTGGCCGAGATCCATACTGGATGGCCGAAGCGGCGCGTATGGTCGCCGATAATGGCGCAGAAATCATCGACATCAATATGGGCTGTCCGGCCAAGAAAGTGGTTGGCGGCCTGTCCGGATCTGCCCTGATGCGCGAACCCGACCATGCGCTTCGGATGATCGAAGCTGTTGTCGGGGCTGTCAATCTGCCTGTTACACTCAAGACGCGGCTGGGCTGGGATGAGGGCTCGTTGAACGCTCCGGCACTTGCGCGGCGCGCAGCCAGTGCCGGCATTCGGATGGTGACGGTTCACGGACGGACAAGGTGTCAGTTCTACAAAGGAAATGCCGATTGGGCTGCGATCAGGCCTGTCGTTGCGGGCTGTGCTGTGCCAGTCATCGCCAATGGCGACATTTGCACGGCACAGGATGCACGCAAGGCCTTGCACCTGTCTGGCGCTACAGGTGTGATGATCGGGCGTGGCGCGCAGGGCCGCCCGTGGATGCTGGCGCAGATCGCGGCAGCTTTGCAGGGGCTGCCTGTCCCTGCCGCGCCGACAGCAGGGGAGCTTGTTGCCGTTGTCGCGCATCATTATTCTGCCGCGCTTTCCTTCTATGGACGCGACCTTGGCATGAAGACCGTCCGCAAACACCTCGCATGGTATGCAGAAGCTGCGGGGGGCGCGCCGGCATTGCGCCGCGAACTCGTCACTGCCTCATCCCCTGAGACGGTGCTGCGGCTACTTCCCGAAGCGCTCTGTCCGGTCGCGCCAGTGGGGCAGGCAGCATGACGCCTCCTGTGACCGGGACGATCTGGGCGGCGCTTCCGATCCCGACCTTGATGATCGGGCGGATCGAAAAGGTTGAATGCATCGCAGATTGCAACCCGGCTGCAGAGCAGTTTTTCAGCCTGTCCCGACGCTCAGTCAAGGAACGACCGCTTGCCCGTATCCTGCAGATAGACGCCCCAATCGATGCGGCGCTTGAGCGCTGTCGTGTAAACCGAGCGCCGGTTTTCATCAATGATGTGCCTGTCGCGATGGGAGAGCGGCCCGCTGTGCAATGCGCGATTCAACTGGCGCTGCTGGGGGATCAGAAAGATCTGGTGCTGATGCTGATCACGCCGCGCGAAATAGCTGGCAAGCTGGGGAAGGCGGATGGTATCCGGCATGCCGCACGCTCGGCAATTGGTATGTCGCAAATGCTGGCGCATGAAATAAAGAACCCACTTGCCGGAATCACCGGGGCTGCGCAGCTTCTGTCCATGGGCCTTTCAGGCGAAGATCGAGGGCTGACAGATTTGATCGTCGCAGAGACCCAGCGAATCGTTAAGTTGCTGGATCAGGTCGAACAGTTTGGCAATCAGAGTCTGCCCGAATGTCGCGCCGTGAACATTCACGATGTGCTGGAGCGCGCAAGGCGCTCTGCCGAAATCGGCTTTGCCGCGCATATGAAGATACGCGATGCCTATGATCCGTCGCTTCCGCTGGTCTGGGCTGATGCCGATCAGCTATTGCAGGTGTTTCTGAACCTTCTCAAGAACGCAGCCCAAGCGCAATTGATGGGCGGGCGCATCCGGATCAAGACGTTTTTCGAACAATCCCTGCGTCTTCGTGCCGCCAGTGGCAAGGATGTCGCCCTGCCGATCCATGTCGAGATTATAGACGATGGACCCGGCCTGCCTGCCGATATTGCAGATGAAATCTTTGATCCATTTGTCTCTGGTCGCGAAAACGGGACCGGACTGGGGCTCGCGCTCGTGTCGAAGATCATTGCCGCGCATGATGGTTGGGTCACTGTCGAAAGCCGTCCCGGGCGGACCGTATTTCGAGTGTCCTTGCCGCGCGCGCCGGAAAACACTGAAAACAAGGAGGCTCGCTGATGGACGGAACTGTTCTGGTGGCAGATGACGATCGGACGATCCGAACGGTCCTGACACAGGCTCTCACGCGTGCCGGATGCAAGGTGCACGCAACCTCGAGCCTGACAACGCTGATGCGCTGGGTCGAGGAGGGGCGGGGAGACCTGGTCATCACCGATGTGATGATGCCTGATGGCAACGGGATCGAGATGATCCCCAAGATCAGCCAAGAGCGGCCAGACCTTCCGGTGATCGTGATTTCTGCCCAGAACACGATCATGACCGCGATTCAGGCCAATGAAGTTGAGGCACATGATTATCTGCCCAAGCCTTTCGATCTGCCTGATCTGCTGAAACGGGCCGGTGCGGCCATGAAGAACCTCCGTCTGGTTGCGGCGAGTTCCGTGCCCACCAAGACTGGGCCCGCGCCACGGGGTGGCATGCTGAGTATGGACAGCATGCCGCTTGTCGGCCGCACACCGGTCATGCAAGAATTGTATCGCCTTATTGCACGGGTGATCAATTCTGCCATGCCAGTCTTGATTATCGGCGAATCCGGAACTGGAAAGTCACTGATCGCACGTACCTTGCACGATCTGTCTGACCGCCGCTCGCAACCTTTTGCCACGGCGACAGCGGAAGATCTGCAATCCTTCGATGGGGCTCAGGGGTTGCTGGCGCGTGTGCGTGCTGGGACACTGCTGTTCGATGAACTGACATCTTATGACACCGATGCGCAATTGCGCGCCGCGCGCCTTCTTGATGCCTTGCCCGAAGATGGTCCGAGGGTCATGGCCACGGCACAGGGCAACCTGACCCGTGCGCTTGCAGAAGGAAAACTGCGCGAGGATCTGTATTATCGGCTCGGGGGCGTTGTCCTGAATGTACCCGCGCTGCGCGAGAGGATTGACGATCTTGAACCGCTTGCGGTGCATTTTCTGTCTCAGGCCGCCGATGATGGCGCAACGCTTCGCAGTCTGTCTGAAGACGCGATGGAGTTTATCCGCGCCTATTCCTGGCCGGGCAATGTGCGACAACTGCAAAACACGCTACGACGTCTGAGCCTGACCAGCACCGACCCCGTAATCCCGCGCGCCGAGATCGAAAGTGCGCTTCAAAGCCAGCCCAGCGCCGCGGCAGTGGGCGAACGCTTTACCGATGAAACCCTTTCAGAAGCTATCGGGCGCCATTTGCGCCGATATTTTGATCTTCACGGCAAGGATCTGCCCCCGCCGGGACTGTATGGGCGTATCCTGCGGGAACTTGAATTGCCATTGATGGAGATCGCCCTTGATGCGACCGGAGGCAATCAGGCACGCTGCGCCGACTTGCTTGGTATCAACCGGAACACGTTGCGCAAAAAAATAACGGAGTTGGACATCTCGGTATCGCGCAGGCGGAAGTTGAGTTGAACACTTGCAAAAAAGAGCAGGATTTGATGTAGAACTACCACAGTCATTGTGGCATTCTCGCATGAAATCTCGCTAGTGTCTGGGCGAGTTGCGCGGAAAACACGCCCGGGGGAAGAGTGTCGGTAAATCCTGAACCCAGACGGCCAGTGCTGAAAGGCATATGGGAAGGCATGATCTGGCAGAAAGTATCGACAGGTGTGACCCTTGCGCTTGTGTTGCTGGGGCCAGTACTTGTCTTTCTGACATTGCTGGCCTTGGGACCCTTTG
>SKWJ01000306.1 GCA_007128995.1 Paracoccaceae bacterium | reverse complement strand
CAGCGATTGTGCCAAAGCGGCCATTCCACCCTCTACGGCCCAGACGCCCCGAGCCTCGGCCTGCCAGATAAGGCCCAGTATAGCGGGTGCCAGAAGTGGATTTCCGCCAACATATGTTGCATAACGACCGAAAAGTTGACGCAGCCTGGGTTCTGAGAAGCGTGCGTCAAGCATGGCGCTCAGGGTTTTTCCCGGACTCAGCCACGGCAGAAGGCCGGGGCGTGCCAGAAGTGCGCGGGCGGCTTGCAACGGTGCGGGACGGGGGCTGCGCATTATGGGTGCGTCGCAGGCCGAAAACAGGGCGCGGGTTTCCGCATCGAAGCGCAGGAACTCTTCTCGGGCCTTAACGCCGAAAGTGTTGCCCACGGCATCTGCGTTGGCCTCGTTATCCGGGTGCAGGTCAATCTGCGTCCCGTCAGACCAGAAATGACGTGCGAGAATTTCGAGTGGTGCAAGGGCGACATGCGCTGATGTTTCTGTTCCAGCCACCTGAAACAGGTCATCAAGCACGTCGCGCAAAGTCAGCACCGTCGGCCCGGCATCAACCGGACCCGCCGCGCTGGGTATGGTCCGCATCTTGCCGCCTGGCCAGGATTGCGCCTCAAGCAGGGTGACCTCGCGTCCTGCCGCCGCCAGCCTTATGGCAGCCGCAAGACCGCCCATTCCGGCGCCAATCACGATCACACTGTCTTTCTGCATCTTCATGTCGGGAATTCTTGACTCCGCAGCGCAAACTGTCCAGTATAGTTTACACTATCATGTCTAGATTGAATTACAATAGCAGGTGAGGGCGCCATGGACCTGAGCAAACGTATCGACAGGGCAATGATTTCTGCCATAGCGCGCGCGCAAGGAGTTGCCTTGCCAGAAGGCGGTGTTCCGGGCCGACTGGCCGCAGCCCTTAATTATGCAGTAACCCCGGGCGGAGCGCGTATCCGGCCAACGATCTGCCTGTCAGTGGCGCGCGCCTGTGGCGATGATCGGCCGGACTTGTCTGATCGCGCCGCGACAGCGTTGGAGCTGATTCACTGTGCAAGTCTTGTGCATGACGACCTGCCTGCATTTGACAATGCGGATTTCCGACGCGGCAAACCGACTGTGCATCTGGCCTATTCCGAGCCACTTGCCGTGCTGACTGGCGACAGCCTGATCATCGCCGCTTTCGACACGCTGGCCAATGTCAGTGATGCTGATGCGGCGCGCGCAATGCGCCTTACGCGCTTGCTCGCGCGTCATACTGGCATGCCCACGGGGATTTGTGCAGGGCAGGGCTGGGAAAGCGAGGCAAATGTGGATCTGGGCGCATATCATCGCTCCAAGACGGCGGCGCTGTTCGTGGCTGCGACGCAGATGGGCGCGCAAGCGGCTGGGCATGAGCCCGAGCCATGGGCGGAACTGGGCGCGCGCATCGGAGAGGCGTTTCAGGTGGCAGATGATTTGCGCGACGCGCTCTATGATGAAGCCGCGCTTGGCAAGCCTGTTGGTCAGGATGCCTTGAACCATCGCCCTTCGGCGGTTGAAGCCTATGGCGTGCAGGGCGCAATAAAGCGTCTGCAGGACATTCTTGGCGGTGCGATCGCCTCGATCCCGTCTTGTCCGGGTGAAGGGCAGCTTGCGCAACTCGTCCGCCTTTATGCAGAGCGCATGACGCCTGTTGCGCCAGTTCGGGTCTGACCGCCTTGGCCGATTTTCCGGACCCGGCACTGCCGATCCGCCCAGCAGGAGTCATCAACCGTCTGGTAGCCTCGCCCGTGTTTCAGGCGGTCTGTGCACGTGTCCCGATCTTGCGGGGCGTCGCCCGGCGCGAGGGCGCCGCCATATTCGATGTGATGCAAGGCTTTGTCCAAAGTCAGATGCTGGTGGCTCTGGTTGAGTTGCGGGTGTTGCATATGCTGGCCGATAGGGCGTTTACGGCAGAGGGCCTTGCCACACGCTGCAATATCCCGACAGATCGAATGCAGATCCTTCTGCAGGCAGGTGCGGCGCTCGGGTTTATCCGCAAGTCTGGCCCGGAGTTTCACCTCGCACGTCGCGGCGCGGCCTTTTTGGCCGTACCGGGACTGTGTGACATGGTCAGGCATCATCACGTGCTGTATTTGGATCTGGCGGACCCCGTCGCCTTCTTGCGCGGCGAGACGTCGCCGGCACTCGCCGGGTTCTGGCCATATGTTTTCGGGGCCGGCGCAGCCGCTGATCCGGCTCAAGCAGCGCGATATTCGCGGCTGATGGCAGAAAGTCAGTATCTGGTAGCTCAGGAAGCATTGGCGCATCTATCGCTCTCGGGGGCGAACAAGCTGCTTGATGTCGGGGGCGGAACTGGCATGTTCCTGCGCGCGGTACGCGCCCGTTACCCAGAACTGAAGTTGGCGCTGTTCGACTTGCCCGCAGTTGTAGCGCAGGCTGCCCTTCCGGCAGATATCGAGCGTCACGCCGGGTCTTTCATATCTGATCCGCTGCCCGAAGGCGCAGATGTGATCAGCTTGGTTCGTGTGCTCTACGATCATTCGGACGCGACTGTTCGGGCGTTGCTGAAAAAGGTTCACGCGGCCTTGCCGCCGCGCGGACGCTTGCTGGTGATCGAGCCTATGTCGGGGGGCACGAAGCCCGATCCACAGACAGATGTGTATTTTTCAGTTTACACTTTGGCAATGCAGACTGGCCGGACACGCAGCGCTGCGCAAATCACTGAACTGCTGTCAGAGGCTGGTTTTTCATCGATTTCTAAAGAAAAAAGCAGTCGCCGCTTTGTTGCAAGCGTACTTGAGGCGCGGCGGACTGAAAGTCATGTTTGATCCGCTTCGGTGTGTCAATAATAGTTGACAGTTATGGCTGTAGCGTTATGATTACAGAATAAGCACTCGACTCGCTGCCAATGTAACAGAAGCCGAAATGCCAAACCGGGGGAAAGCTTTGCAAACCGACGCCATCATCCTTACCGCGCCGCACAAGCTGAAGCTTGGCAGGGTCGGCCTGAAGGCAGCGGGACCGCAGGATCTGGTGGTTGCAATCAGCCATTCCGGCGTTTCTACAGGGACCGAGAAGCTGTTCTGGTCGGGGGATATGCCTCCTTTTCCGGGGATGGGGTATCCGCTGGTGCCGGGATATGAGGCCGCAGGGGAGATTCTTGAAGCTGGTTCCGAGACCGGTTTTCGCCCCGGTGAGCGGGTCTTTGTTCCCGGCGCGAACTGTTTCACGCCGAACGATGAAGGCCCGGTCTTCGGCCTGTTCGGTGGCGCCGCGCGGATGCTTGTCACCGATGCAAAGCGGGTAACGCGAATCGATCCTGCCATGGGCGCATCCGGTGCTTTGCTTGCGCTTGCGGCGACAGCGCGCCACGCTGTCGCGGGAGCGCATGCTACACTGCCCGATCTGATCGTCGGACATGGGGTGTTGGGTCGCCTGATCGCGCGCATCACCATCGCCATGGGCGCGCCCGCACCGATGGTCTGGGAAGTGAACCCCGCCCGCCAGAGTGGCGCGCAGGGCTACGCTGTCAGCCATCCCGATGACGACACGCGCCGCGATTATGCCTGCATCATGGATGCCTCTGGCGCGGAAGGGCTGATTGACCAGCTTATCGGCCGCATCGCTCGCAATGGCGAGGTCGTGCTGGCAGGCTTCTACACCAAGCCGCTGCAATTCGCTTTCGTACCTGCCTTCATGCGCGAAGCACGTCTGCGCATCGCCGCCGAATGGCAACCTGAAGACCTGATTGCCACGCGTGACCTGATCGACAGCGGAAAGCTTTCGCTTGACGGGTTGATCACACATCGCGCCCGCCCGCAGGACGCGGCGCAGGCTTACAAGACAGCCTTCAGCGACCCTGATTGCCTGAAAATGATACTGGACTGGGAGGCCCATGCATGACCCTCGACATCCCAAATCTCAAGGATTTCGACCAGAGATTGCGTGATGAAGCGCATGAAGAACCGACGCTCGAAGTACCTCAATCCGAACCCACGAAACACACCCAGATCATCGCGATCTATGGCAAGGGTGGGATTGGAAAAAGTTTCACACTTGCAAACCTGTCGTGCATGATGGCCGAGCAAGGCAAGCGGGTCTTGCTTATCGGCTGTGATCCGAAATCTGACACAACCTCGCTTCTCTTTGCTGGAAAAGCATGTCCGACAATCATCGAGACCTCGACCCGGAAGAAGCTGGCCGGAGAAGAAGTCAAGATCGGGGATGTCTGCTTCAAGCGCAATGGCGTCTTTGCGATGGAGCTGGGTGGGCCCGAAGTCGGACGCGGCTGCGGTGGGCGCGGGATCATTCACGGCTTCGAGCTGCTGGAGAAGCTGGGCTTTCATGACTGGGATTTCGATTATGTTTTGCTCGATTTCCTGGGCGATGTGGTCTGTGGCGGCTTTGGCCTGCCCATCGCGCGCGACAT
>SKWJ01000516.1 GCA_007128995.1 Paracoccaceae bacterium | reverse complement strand
GGGTTCACCAAGCGCAGCGAGTCGCCCTATGACCCGTTCGGCGCAGCGCACAGTTCAACATCGATCTCGGCAGCCCTGGGATTCACAATGGCACGGGAACTTGGCGGCACACCAGAACCGGCACTGGGAGATGCGATCGCAGTGATCGGCGATGGCGCGATAAGTGCCGGAATGGCCTATGAAGCCTTGAACAATGCCGGTCATCTGGGGCGGCGGATGTTTGTTATCCTGAATGACAATGACATGTCGATCGCTCCCCCGACCGGCGCGATGTCCAGCTATCTTTCACGGATTTATGCCGACAAGCCGATGCAGGACATCAAGCAGGCAATGAAGGGCGCACTCGCGCTCTTGCCGCCACCGCTTCAGGCCGGGGCACGGCGCGCGAAGGAACTGCTCAAACACGCCACGGTCGGGGGAACGCTGTTCGAAGAACTGGGGTTCAACTATCTTGGCCCAGTGGACGGGCATGATCTTGACCAGTTGCTCTGGGTGTTGCGCACCTTGCGCGAGCGCGCGGATGAACCGATGTTGATCCATGTTCTGACCAAGAAGGGCAAAGGTTACGCACCTGCTGAAGATGCTGCGGATCGAGGGCACGCGCGCGCAAAATTCGATATCGTCACCGGCAAACAGCAAAAAGCCGCGTCGAATGCGCCCAGCTATACCAAAGTTTTCGCCGAAAGCCTGATCGCCGAAGCCGCGCGCGACGACAAGGTCGTGGCTGTCACTGCTGCAATGCCCGATGGAACAGGGCTGGATCTGTTCGCAAAACAGTTCCCCAAACGTATGTTCGATGTTGCGATTGCAGAGCAGCATGGTGTCACATTCTGCGCAGGCTTGGCAGCGGGTGGCCTGAAGCCCTTCTGCGCAATGTATTCCACGTTCCTGCAGCGCGGCTATGATCAGGTCGTTCATGACGTTGCCATCCAGCGTCTGCCGGTGCGCTTCGCGATTGACCGGGCAGGCCTTGTGGGCGCAGATGGGGCAACCCATGCTGGCAGCTTTGATATTGCCTATCTGGCCAATCTTCCTGGTTTCGTGGTCATGGCGGCGGCGGATGAGGCGGAACTTGTCCATATGGTCGCGACAGCGGTTGCGCATGATGATGGCCCGATCGCGTTCCGGTTTCCGCGCGGCGAGGGGGAAGGGGTCGAGATGCCTGCCCGTGGCGTGCCGCTGGAGATTGGAAAGGGGCGGATGATCCGCGAAGGTAAAGGCGTGGCAATCCTGTCTTTTGGCACCCGACTGGGCGAAGTGCTGCGCGCATGCGAAGGCTTGGCTTCCAAGGGGATCAGCCCAAGTGTCGCCGATGCCCGTTTTGCGAAACCGCTGGACCGCGAGCTTATCCTGAATCTGGCCCGCACGCATGATGCCCTCATTACCATCGAAGAAGGCGCTGTCGGCCGCTTCGGCAGCCATGTGGCGCAGTTGCTCTCTAACGAAGGCGTCTTTGACCACGGTCTGCGGTTCCGCTCGATGGTTCTGCCCGACATCTTTATCGACCAATCCAGCCCGCGCGACATGTATGATACGGCGGCCATGAATGCGCCCCAGATTGAAGCCAAGGTTCTGGAGGTCATGGGCGTGGCACAGCTTGGCAAGCGCGCATGATGCACCGGCGGGCGCGGACAGGCCTCTGCCCCGCACCCGCCATGTGCGTCACACGGCAACCGCGCGCATGACCTGCGTCCACAGCGCCAGCGCCTGAGGATCCAGATCAGAAGGTTTGCCTGCCTGAAGTCGGGTGCGCACGCGCTCGGCCAATTGGGTGCGCCAATCACCGGCCAGCGTGATACCTTCCGCCTTTGCCCAATCGAGGGCCTGGGCGACAAAAGGTTTTGCCGGGTCCATCTGATCCGCAAAGAGATGCTCTGGCCGCCGCTCGACCCGGTCGAGCAGCATCGCAAGAAGCTCTTTCGGAAAAAAATCCTCGATTGTCGCGCCTTGCAATCCCACATGGCGGCCCATTTCCACCACTTCGACCGCAGGGCCGGCACTACGCCGGAACCGTTGTGCTGACCCGGTGTCATCCAACAGCAACCGCGGCAGACCTGTTGCATCAGAGTCGAGCAGCCGTACCATCAGGTTCATCGCATGCGGACTGCCTGCAGGGGCAAAAATCAGTTCACGCTGCGGCACAAACTGACCTGCCGCCACGCAGAGCGACTTGATCATGCTCAGATAGCCCTGTTCAACGCTGCTTTGCACAAGGACAGCCTGTGCCCCCTGCATGCTTGCGTCAGCCACTGCCAGCCGAAGGGCCGCGCGCACGGCAAAGGCTGCGCCGCGCTGACTGTCGCTGCCTTCTGCTTCCATCAGATCACCGCTTACCCGGGTTGATCCGTCGCGTCCGACATAGACTTTGCGCGCGCGGACAAGACGATCGGCATCGACAAGAAACGGAGAATGGGTTGTATAGATGATCTGGTTCTGCGCCGCCAATCCATCAAAGAACGCAGACAGATCGCGCTGCGCCAGCGGGTGCAGGGAATGGCCCGGCTCATCCAGAAGCAGCACGCAATTTTCATGCGCCCCGCGCGCCTCATGCAGGAAGACCAGAAAGAAGCTCAGAAACCACTGCAATCCGGTCGAGCGGTGTTCCAGTTCCACCTCTTGCGGGCGGCGGGCATCGGCAACCCAGATCCTGAAATGATTGCCATCTGCCTCGAATCGGAAGCGATAGTCGCCCTGTTTCCACCAGTCAGCAAAACGCGCTGTCAATTTCGTACCTGCCGATTGTAACAGGATAGAGCGCATGCGCTTGGCTTCTGCTATCTGGCCCAAAAGCTCTGGGTCGGGCGTATGCTCGGCCCTGCGTGCACGGTTCCACAAGCTGCGCAGCAGCCCGCTCCGGCCCTGTTCCGCGATCATGCGGGCTTCTGCCTCGTCGCGGATATCCCGAAAATCCCGGCCAAGCTCGAGGATTTCTTGCGCTTGAACGCCCACGAAATCGAACAGAACGCGCAGGGTGCGTGCCTTGGCGCTTTCCTTCGCCCCAAGATCTGCGCGGTCCATGTTGTCAACGACATGGGGCAGATAGATCTCACTGTCCAGATTACCGTAATTGGAATAATAGACAAAGCGCGGCAAGTGCGCGATTACGGCGCGGCGAACATCCTCGCGCATCGCGGGATCGGGCGCTATCATGGCTGCCATTTTCTGGCCAAGCGTTTTCTGCAGAGCCCTGAGCCCGGCGACGACTTCCGATGTTGCAGGTGGATCTTCGGGTATCAGGGCGGCGACACAATTGCGCGCAAGGCGCAGATCGTTCCCGGTCACCGTTTCCAGGCCTTCCAACTCGTCAAGCAAGTCATCCACCAGACGCCGTGCAGGATCGCGCAATTCAGGCTCTGCCATCTCGGCAAAAGCGATCCGCGCGTCGCGCAGGGCCCCGAGCGCCTGTTGGATGGCCTGGGTGTCGTCGCGCGCGAAATCCGGGAAGGCTATCTGATAGCTGCCATCATAGAGGCGCGCGACGCTTACGCGCCGCGTCGCTTCGGGTGGCACACGTGCAAGTTCAGCAAGTCGTGCAGCCTCTTTGCCCGTGTCAAACTCTGCTGCAATGAACTGGAACTGCTCGGGCGCATTGCGAATGGTCGCGAACAACGCTTTTGGATAATCAGATGTCGGCTGCAATTCGCCGCCGCTGGCGGGGTTCAACTTCCACAATGGCATCAACAGATTTGTCTTGCCGGATTCGTTCACCCCGATCAGGGCAGTAACGTGGTCTGCGTCCAGCCATCCCGAATCTGTGACCGACCGGAAATTGCTGACCCTGTAGCGCAACAATGTGAACCCTGCCCTCTCAGGGGCCGGCCGGGTTTCGGAAGGCTGTTCCAGCAGGGGTTCGGCAGTGAAGTCGGTTTCGTGACGCATGGCTCTCTTCTCGATGTCGTGAAGGGTGGTCAGTTCATGGTTTCCAGTAGCTCGAAAATGGTCATCGGTGGCGGCACTGCCGCACTGTCCGCAGCCATAAGTTGCGCCGCCAATTCGATGATCAGCACCAAAGCGATGAGGGCAGCAACAGCGGTCTGGCCCAACCGCCAGCCAAGGGCTTTTTCAGCCAGGTACTTTGGAACAGCATTGCCCAATCGCCGAAGGGCGCGCCGCTTCGCAGCAAGGCCGCGCGATCCCCGCGCGACCACGGCCCGGAAAGGCGCAGTCAGCTGGGCCAGAAACGCCACGGGGCCAATTTTCCAGGCATAGGCCTGTATCCCCGCGCCAAGCGCAATCGCCAGCCCCAAGGCAACAGGCCAGACCGCGCCAGACGGCGCCGCGAGGATGGGCGCGGCCAGATCACGCGCAAGTGTTGGCCATACGAAAGGCAGCGCCACTGCACTGCCAAGCAAAGCCAAGAATGGCAAGGCCAACGCCTCTGGGCGCGTTGCAGGGGCCGCAGGCGGATT
>SKWJ01000493.1 GCA_007128995.1 Paracoccaceae bacterium | reverse complement strand
TGGCGGCACCGCGGTCACGGGGACGCTTGGCTATACCTATACGCTCGACAATCGCGGCCGCGGGATCGACCCGAGCCAGGGCTATGTCTTCAGCGTGACCCAGGATCTGGGCGTGGGCAATCAGAGCCGCAGGTTCATCAAATCCGAAGGCCGGGCAGGCTATGAAATGGCTGTCCTTAATGAGGATGTCACGCTGCGCGCAAACGCCCGCGTCGGCATGTTGCACATGCTATCGGGACAATCGCGTAACCGAGAGCGTTTCCAACTTGCAAACATAATGCGTGGGTTTGCGCTCGGCGCTGCTGGTCCGCGTGACTTTGGGTCTGCGAATAACGACGTGTTGGGCGGGAACCGCTATTTTGCTGTGCAGCTTGAGGCGCAGTTTCCGCTGGGTACACCCGAGGAATACGGTCTGAGCGGGGGCGTTTTCGCAGATGCCGGTTCGGTCTGGGGGGCAGATAACGTGTCTGGCCTGAACATGACGGATGCTACAACCGATACCAACCGGCTGCATGTGCGCGCGACAGTCGGCGTGTCGCTGTTCTGGGACAGCCCGCTTGGGCCGCTGCGTTTCGACTTCTCGCGCGCGGTGCGCAAGCTTGACAGTGACCGCACCCAGAACTTTGACTTCTCGATCGTGTCTCAGTTCTGATGCATGTGGCCACGCGGTTCGTGGCGATGATATGGGCGGCGAGCCTTTGGCTTGTCGCCCCTCTTTCTGCTCAGGAAGCGCTCGGCTTTAGCCTTGGGCAATTGGCGACACAGGGCGCGGCTGTTTCTATCCGGACAATTGATGATGAGCGCCTGTTCCGTCAGTCGCTTTTTGGTCGGCGTGTCGCGGATGAAATCGGGCGTGCATCCCGCGCGCTTGAAGCCGAGAATGACAGATTGCTGGAAGAACTGACCGCGCAGGAAGCCGAATTGACTGAGCAGCGCGCCGAGATGAGCGTCGAAGAGTTCCGCGCGGCGGCCACAGCGTTTGACGCCTTTGCCGAGGAGGCACGGCGTTCGCAGGCCGAAAAGCGCCAGCGCCTGACGCAGTTCGAGGAAGCTGAACGCCGACGCTTCTTTGCCAGCAGCGAAGCCGTCTTGCAGCGCGTTCTGGAACAGGTCGGCGGGGATATCCTGATCGATGCGCGTGCCGTGATCATTGCCAGACCAGGTCTGGACATGACCGATGCAGCGATTGCCGGGATGGATGATGAGATTGGCGATGGCGGTGCGCCGCCTTTTCCCCTGACATTGCCCTGAAGGTCGCGGCGCTTGCCAGGATCAGCGCCAGTTGCTAGAGCATCCGCGCAATGCAATCGCCCGGTCAGAGCGGGCGAAACAGCCAAGACCCAAACACGCGCCTGCAGATCGAAAGGATGCCAATGACCCCCTCAGTTCCAAGAGAAGCCGATCTGGCCATGATCTTGAAGCTCATCCCGCACCGCTATCCGTTCCTTCTGGTGGACAAGGTCCGTGATGTGGTCGCGCGCGAATCTGCCGTGGGGATCAAGAATGTGACCTTCAACGAGCCGCATTTTCAGGGCCATTTCCCCGGCACGCCCATCATGCCCGGTGTCACCATCATCGAGGCGATGGCGCAGACGGCCGCTGTGCTGGTCTGCATGTCGGTCGGCTTCGGAGAGCGCATGCCGCTGGTCTATTTCATGTCCATCGACAAGGCAAAATTCCGGCGCAAGGTCGTGCCGGGAGATGTGCTGGAACTGCATGTCAACGTCAAGCGCGGCTCGACGAAAATCTGGAAATTTGAAGGTGTGGCAAAAGTAGACGGGCAGGTGGCGGCAGAAGCGGAATTCGCCGCCATGATTGACATTCAGTCGCAAGCAGCAGAGTGAGCGGCGCATGATTGATCCAAGCGCGGAAATTCATCCGATGGCCGTGGTCGAACCCGGCGCACAGATCGGGCCCGGCTGCAAGATCGGACCCTTCGCGATTGTTGGCCCGGAAGTGACACTCGGCGCGAATGTCACGCTGCGCCCGCATGCGCTGGTCACTGGCTGGACAGAGATCGGTGCGGGAACAATGATCTTCTCTTTCGCGTCTGTGGGTGAAATCCCGCAGGACCTGAAATATGCCGGCGAACGTACGCAACTGGTGGTCGGTCAGAACTGCCGCATTCGCGAGAATGCTACCGTGCATATCGGGACCGCACATGGGGGCGGAATCACGCGTATCGGTGACGGTTGTCTGGTCATGGCGAGTGCGCATGTCGGCCATGATGCACAGGTGGGCAATCATGTCGTCATCGCCAATTATGCCGGTGTTGCGGGCCATGTGGTGATAGAAGACAGGGTCATCATTGGTGGCTCTGCGGGATTGCACCAGTTCATCCGCGTGGGCGAGGGAGCGATGATCGGCGCGCTGACGCGCGTGACCCATGATGTGATGCCCTTTGGCATGGTCTCGGGGCCGGACGGGGTTCTGCACGGGTTGAACCTGATCGGGCTAAAGCGGCGCGGGATGGAGCGCGCGGAAATCGCAGCGATACGCGCCGCCTACAAACGTCTGGCCGAAGGCGAAGGCCCGCTCAGCGAACTGGCGGAGGCCCTGCTGGTCGAGAGCGATTCGGCCGCTGTGACCCAGATCGCGCGTTTCTTCACATCAGAGGCAGGGCGCAATTTCCTGCGGCCAACATGACCCGGACTGCCTTGATCGCAGGCCGGGGCCGCCTGCCGCAGCTGCTGGTTGAAAGGCTTGCAGCCGCCGGCCAGGATGTGGTTCTGGCTGAACTCGAAGGATTCGAAAGCCTGAGTGCGGCGCATGACGATGTGATCCGTTTCCGGCTGGAGCGCTTGGTCCTGTATTTGGACCGGCTGCAGGAACTGGGGGTCACACAGGCCGTGTTTGCAGGCGAAGTGCACCGGCCCCGGCTGGACCCGGCGCTGATCGATCCGTCGACGATGCAGCTTCTGCCCCGGATCATGGCGGCGATGCAGCAGGGTGACGACGGGATCCTGCGTGAAGTGATTTCACTGATGGGGGAGTGGGGCATCAGTGTGATCGGGGCGCAGGATATCTGTCCTGATCTGGTGGCGGCACCCGGTATTCTGGGGCCGCACGCGCCCAAAGCTTCGGACAAGCAGGACGCCGCGCGGGGCTTTGATATTCTGAAGGTGACAGGGCAGGCCGATATTGGGCAGGGCTGTATCGTGGCGCGCGGTCAGTGTCTTGCGGTCGAGGCGCTGCCGGGAACCGATGCGATGCTGGCCCAACTGACTGTCCTGCGCAAAACGCACCCGGCCCTGCCACCGGGCGGTGTGTTCTGCAAGGCCCCGAAACCCGGTCAGGACCGCCGGATCGACCTGCCCGCACTCGGCCCCGAGACAGTCAGCGCCGTGCATGCGTGTGGGCTGCATGGCATTGCGTTCGAGGCAGGAGGTGTGCTGCTGATTGACCGCGACGAGATGCAGGCGCGGGCCGATGCATTGGGCGTCTTTCTCTGGGCGCGAGAGGCCGCGTGAAGGTTTTTGTGATCGCCGGAGAGCCGTCTGGCGACAAATTGGGCGCGGCTTTGATGGCGGGCTTGCGCAGCCTTGCGCCCAATGTCCGTTTCGATGGTGTGGGCGGCGAAGGGATGGAAGCGCAGGGTCTGGCCTCGCTTTTTCAGATGTCGGATCTTTCGGTCATGGGGCTGGCCGAGGTCTTGCCCCGCATCCCGCTGCTGCGCAGGCGTATCCGTCAAACGGTCGAGGCTATCGCGCAAACCCGACCCGATCTCGTCATTACTATCGACAGCCCCGATTTTTGCCTGCGCGTGTTGAAACAGGCCCGCGCGCAGCGCCCCGATCTGCCAGTCGTGCATTATGTTGCGCCTTCGGTCTGGGCGTGGCGGCCGGGGCGGGCGGTGAAGATGGCGCCACTGGTCGATCATGTCCTGGCGCTTTTGCCGTTCGAGCCTGGCTATATGCAGGCGGCGGGCATGAGTTGCGATTTTGTGGGGCATCCGGTTGTGGCCGAACCGCGCGCGACGGCAACGGAGATTGCGACGATGAAATCGCGGTTCCCTGGCCCCATCGTTCTGGCATTGCCCGGGTCGCGCGGCGGTGAGATCGCGCGTCTTGCTCCGCGCTTTGGCGCGGCATTGGGACAGGCGCTGCCAACGGGCGCAGAGGTGCTGGTTCCGACTGTCAGGGCGCAATATGACGCAACGCAAGCAGCGGTCGCGCGCTGGCCGGTTGCGGCGCATGTGCTGGTTGACATGCAGGAAAAGCGCGCAGCATTTGCCGCGGCCGACTTTGCCCTTGCCGCCTCGGGGACCGTGTCACTGGAACTCGCGGCGAATGGGACCCCTATGATCATCGCCTATGATGTCAGCCCGCTTACACGGTTTGTCGTAGAACGTCTGGTCCGTCTTGATACGGTGACACTTGTCAACCTTGTCTCTGAAACGCGGGCTGTTCC
>SKWJ01000202.1 GCA_007128995.1 Paracoccaceae bacterium | reverse complement strand
ACGCCTGTTTTCAGCCGTGCCGTTGAACTGGGCGCGGATGTGGTCATCTATTCCGCGACAAAGCATATCGATGGGCAGGGGCGCGCGCTGGGCGGTGTCATCTGCGGCACGCGCGACTTTATTCGCGGCACGGTAGAGCCCTACATGAAACACACTGGCGGCGCGCTGTCGCCGTTCAATGCGTGGATCATGTTGAACGGGCTCACGACGATGGATCTGCGCGTGCGGGCGCAGGCGGCCTCCGCGCAGAAAATCGCAGAGGCTTTGGTCGGAGATCAGCGCATCAAGCACGTGCTGTATCCTGGGTTGAAAATGCACCCTCAACACGCAATTGCACGCGCTCAGATGGATGGGTTCGGAACTGTACTGGCGCTGGATATCAAGGCTGGCAAAAATGCCGCGTTCCGGTTCCTCAATGCGCTGCAAGTGGCCGTGATCAGTAACAATCTGGGCGATGCGCGGACAATAGCGACCCATCCAGCGACGACAACGCATCAGCGATTGCCTGATGATCAGAAGGTTCTGCTTGGCATTACACCGGGGTTGATCCGCCTCTCGGTCGGTCTGGAAGATGTGGCTGATCTGATCGCGGATATCAGTGGTGCGCTGTCGGCGGCGACAGACTGAGCAGCGCCAGACGATTTCGATTGGCCTGTGACACTCAGCCGCATGTATCGGGAAGGCACGGTTCTCGCCAGAAAAATGAGTTGGCATGGTTGTGCGATCATAGCCCATCTTGTCTGGTAGAGTGCGCGGCAGTAATGATCTGAATCTGCGGCGAGGCCGTATTGATGTGGAAAAGCAAAAACCACTGCCTATCTTCCAACCGGCAGTCAGGAAGGAAATCCCACAATGAATTTACATGTTTCCAGTCTGGATCAGACCCCGAGCCGTGAACAGGCCGAAGCGGCACTTGATCTTATCCGGCGCTTTAGCGATGCTGCACCGGAAGGCGAGCGTGCCCAGCTGGAAGCCGCGGTCACCAGTCTTCTGCCGTCTGCAGGTTATCCTGTGCTGAACCGGGATTACCCGGTCGGATTTGAAGTGGGCGCCGGTTACAAGGAAGGCCTGCCCGATCTTCAGAATGGACCCGCAAGTCTGATCGTTGGTGCGAAGGCACCGATCCAGCATGTCGGCATTTCCAATTTCCGGCTGCCGATCCGGTATCACACACGTGATAATGGCGATGTGACGCTTGAGACGTCGGTGACCGGGACAGTCAGCCTGGATGCCGAGAAGAAGGGCATCAACATGAGCAGGATCATGCGCAGTTTCTATGCGCATGCCGAGCGAACCTTCAGCACGGACGTGATCCGGGCTGCGCTTGAGGATTACAAGACCGATCTGGAAAGCTTTGACGCACGCATCATGATGCGTCTGTCTTTCCCGATGAAGGTTCAGTCCTTGCGTTCCGGGCTGTCTGGTTATCAGTATTATGATATCGCGTTGGAACTTGTGGACAGGGCCGGGACACGGCAGACCTTCATTCATCTTGATTATGTCTACTCTTCGACATGCCCGTGCTCGCTGGAATTGAGCGAACATGCGCGTGCGACACGTGGTCAACTGGCAACGCCGCATTCGCAAAGATCTGTGGCACGTATTTCGGTTGAGGTTCTGCCGGGGCGGACATTGTGGTTTGAAGATCTCGTCGAGATTTGCCGCACCGCTGTGCCGACTGAAACACAGGTTATGGTCAAGCGCGAAGACGAACAGGCTTTCGCAGAACTGAATGCGGCGAATCCGATCTTCGTAGAGGATGCTGCGCGGAGCTTTTGTGCCCGACTGGATGCGGATGGACGTATCGGCGATTTTCGGATCGTCGCAAGTCATCAGGAAAGCCTGCACAGCCATGATGCCGTCAGCGTGCTGACGCGCGGTCCGAGCTTTGAGACCGCAAGCCTTGACCCGCGCCTGTTCAGCACATTGTTCCACGTCGGCTAAGGGCCTGCACCCTGCGCGGGGCTGCCTGTGCCATAGCCGATCTGCCGGCATCAGCTGGCGCAAACCTGCGCGCATCAATACGCCCCGGTCATTCATGACCGGGGTTACTCTTGAGATCTTCTGCGTTACTGTTCCCTTATGAAGATGCGCCAAGACCCCATTCTGACGGTCACCCTTAACCCTGCGCTGGATCTGTCAGCACGCGTGCCGCACATGATCGCGGGGCCGAAATTGCGGCTGGAACAGACACGGTACGAACCCGGCGGGGGCGGGGTGAATGTTGCGCGCGCCATATCTCTGCTGGAAGGCGAAGTGCTCGCCTGGGTGGCGCTCGGCGGGGCAAGCGGTGCGCAGCACCTGGCTTTGCTGCAAGCGCAAGCCGTGCCCGTGCATCAGTTTCAGGCCCCGGGCGAGACACGGCAGAGCTGGGCTGTCACAGACGCCGATGGCAGGCAATACCGTCTGCAACTTCCGGGTGAGGCTTGGGATGCTTCGCTTGCACGCGCAGCCCTTGCAGATATCGTTGCACAGGCGACGGGGTTGGTTGTTTTGTCTGGAAGCCAGCCACCGGGTGTTGACCCCGGATTCCCCCAAGAGATTGCCACACGATTGGGTCCGGGGCGGCTGATCGTCGATATATCTGGCCCGGCCCTGCAAGAGCTTCATGATGCACCGGATCTTCAGTCGCGGCCATTCGTCCTGCGGCTGGATCAGGCAGAGGCCGAGGCGCTTGCCGGGCAGGCATTGACAACGGCGGCGCAGACGATTGCTTTTGCGAAAGCGCTGCTGGAAAAGGGCGTCGCGGAATATCTGTGTGTGGCGCGCGGCGCCGATGGCTCGGTCCTCGTAGGAAATGGGGCTGCACATCACTGCGTGCCGCCACAGGTTGACGTCGTCAGCAAGGTGGGTGCGGGCGACAGCTTCACCGGCGCCTTTGCTCTCGCACTGGCAAGAGGAGTGGCGCCCGTGGACGCGCTCTGCTTCGGCACGGCTGCTGCCGCAGCAGCGGTCATGACCCCGGGAACCGAGCTATGCCGCCCAGAGGATGTAACGAAGGTTCTGGCCGCCTGCACCGCGATCGGTTTCTGACGCTTGACAGCGGCGCGTACCCGCGCAAAGGCTTGCCCTCATGCTGGATCTGCGCCCTGTTATTCATCTGATCGGATTGCTTGGCCTGACCATGGGCCTGCTGATGCTGCTTCCGGCTGCAGTCGACTGGCAGGCAGGGCAGGATAACTGGCAAAGCTTCGTCGGGGCCAGTTTTCTGATCACGATTGTCTGCGCAACAGCGGCTTTGACCACGCGGAATGCGCTCGAGGCAGGCCTCGGGCGGCGGCAGTCTTTTCTGCTGACGGCCAGCGTCTGGGCGGTTCTGCCAGCTCTGGGGGCGCTACCCCTGATCATGGGTGCGCCGAATGCCACTCTGACCCATGCCTATTTCGAGGCCATGTCGGGTATGACGACAACTGGAACGACTGTCTTTACCGGGCTTGACGACCTGCCGCCGGGTGTCTTGTTATGGCGGTCGATCCTGCAATGGCTGGGCGGGCTTGGGATCATTATCGTGGCTCTGGTCTTTCTTCCTGCGCTGCGTGTTGGTGGGATGCAGCATTTCCAGGCCGAGGCCTTTGACACGATGGGCAAGGTTCTGCCACGGGTCTATGATATTTCGGCGGGGCTGCTGCAGGTCTATTTCGGGCTGACACTCGCTGCCATTGTGGCTTACATGGCCTTCGGTATGAGCGGTTTTGACGCGATCAACCATGCCATGACCACGATTGCGACTGGGGGCTTCTCGACAACTGACGATTCTTTCGCAGCCTTCACCGGCCCGCTTGAATATGTCTCTGTCTTGTTCATGGTCTTGGCGGGGCTGCCCTTTATCAGGTTTATCCAGCTGGTCGGCGGGTCGTGGGCGGCAGTCTGGTCCGATGTACAGGTGCGCGCTTTTCTGCGTTGGATCGCTTACGCTGTCGGTGCAATCATCTTGTATCGGCTGGCAACCACCGATGCCAGTTTTCCCGATGTCGTGCGCGGAACCTTGTTCAATGTCGTGACCCTGTTCACCGGAACCGGATATGGGAGCGAAGATGTGGCCGGCTGGGGTGATTTTCCGCTTCTGATCGTCATACTGGTCGGGTTTATCGGCGCCTGCACGGCGTCAACGGGATGTGCGCTGAAGGTGTTTCGCTATCTGGTCCTGTTTGAGGCTATTCGCGCACAGATGCAAAGATTGCGACGCCCGCATGAAGTTGTGGCGCTGCGTCTGGGCGGTAAACGGCTGGAACCTGATGTCATTTCATCGGTCATAGTCATGTTTACGGTCTTTGTGGCCAGTTTCATGGCGCTGGCGGTCGCCCTGTCACTGACAGGCTTGGAAATGCGTACGGCGATCACCGCCGCCTGGACGGCTATCTGCAATATTGGCCCAGTATTCGGTCCGGAAGTGGGGGCAACCGGGGCGGTAGATGGTT
>SKWJ01000117.1 GCA_007128995.1 Paracoccaceae bacterium | reverse complement strand
GGAATTGCCCGGTCTTGAAGCTGACGGTGATCTTGTCTGGACGTACAAGCACGCGCTTCAGCCCAAACGCATGCCAAAGAAACTACTTGTAATCGGGTCTGGTGCGATTGGCATTGAATTCGCGAGCTTCTTCAACACGCTTGGTGCAGATGTGACTGTAGTCGAGGTTCTGGAGCGCATCCTGCCGGTAGAAGATACAGAAATCAGTGCTTTCGCCAAAAAAGCATTCGAGAAGCAGGGTATGAAGATTCTCGAAAAATCCATGGTCAAGAAACTGGATCGGGCAAGCCCTAAAGTCACTGCGCATATCGAGCGCGGTGGCAAAATCGAGAAGATGGAGTTCGATACAGTCATCTCGGCCGTTGGCATTGTCGCCAACACCGAGGGGCTGGGGTTGGAAGAGCTTGGTGTCAAGATTGACCGCTCTTTTGTTGTTACTGACCCGTATTGCCGGACCGGGGTCGAGGGGCTTTTTGTCATCGGCGATGCAACCAATGGCCCGTGGTTGGCGCATAAAGCCAGTCACGAGGGGGTCATGGTTGCCGAACTGATCGCGGGTGGTCACCCGCATGCAGTGGACCCCGCCTCGATCGCTGGCTGCACCTACTGCCACCCTCAGGTTGCCAGTGTGGGGCTCACTGAAGCGAAGGCCAAAGAAGCAGGTCATGAGATCAAGGTTGGTCGATTCCCGTTCATCGGCAACGGCAAGGCGATTGCCCTTGGCGAGCCGGAAGGGCTGATCAAGACAATATTTGACGCAAAGACCGGCGAGTTGCTGGGCGCGCACATGATCGGTGCGGAAGTCACAGAATTGATCCAGGGTTACGTGGTCGGCAGGCAGCTGGAAACCACTGAAGAAGACCTCATGAACACAGTATTCCCACATCCTACATTAAGCGAGATGATGCACGAATCCGTCCTTGATGCGTATGGTCGCGCAATTCATTTCTGATCCCTGATCAGGCGTCCGTTGCGCGCCACAGAAAGCCATGAGACGCCCTGCCCATCGGCAGGGCGTTCTGCGTTCGGCAAATTTTTCGCCTTAGAAAGATGGGACTGTTGTGTTCCATTTATGTTCTCTTAATTTGCTTGGAGAGTCGCCGCGCACGGACTATGTTACGCTCAAGAGCGTTGGGGGTCGTGATGGCTGATCAGAAATATATCGAAGTGCGCGGCGCGCGCGAACACAACTTAAAAAACATTGATGTTGTGCTGCCGCGCGACAAGCTTGTCGTCATCACCGGGCTTTCGGGGTCAGGAAAGTCGTCTTTGGCATTCGACACGATTTATGCTGAAGGGCAGCGTCGCTATGTCGAAAGCCTGTCAGCCTATGCGCGTCAGTTCCTCGACATGATGCAGAAGCCTGACATGGACCATATCTCGGGCCTGTCGCCTGCAATTTCGATAGAGCAGAAGACGACCAGCAAGAATCCGCGGTCAACTGTCGGAACAGTGACAGAGATTTACGATTACCTGCGTCTGCTTTTTGCGCGGGCCGGTACACCCTATAGCCCGGCAACCGGCCAGCCAATCGAGGCGCAGCAGGTGCAAGACATGGTCGACAGGATCATGATGCTGGAAGAGGGTACACGCGCTTATCTTCTCGCGCCGATCGTGCGCGACAGGAAAGGAGAGTATCGCAAAGAGTTTCTGGAACTGCGCAAGCAGGGTTTTCAGCGCGTCAAGGTGGACGGAACGTTTTACGAACTGGACGAACCGCCCACGCTGGACAAGAAATTCCGCCACGACATCGATGTTGTCGTCGATCGGCTGGTGGTCCGCGAAGGGATCGCGACACGGCTGGCGGACAGTTTGCGGACTGCGCTGGATCTGGCGGATGGTATCGCAATTCTGGAACTTGCAGCAGAAGGAGCCGAGCGCATCATCTTCAGCGAGAAATTCGCCTGCCCGGCCAGCGGTTTCACGATTTCTGAGATCGAACCAAGGCTGTTTTCGTTCAACGCGCCTTCAGGTGCGTGCCCGGCTTGCGACGGATTGGGGGTGGAGCTTTTCTTCGACGAACGCCTTGTCGTACCCGATCATGCGTTGCGCCTTGCCGACGGAGCAATTGCACCCTGGCGCAAGGGCAAATCCCCTTATTTTCTGCAAACCATAGAATCACTGGCGTCGCATTACGAGTTTGATGCGAAAACGCCGTGGAAAGACCTGCCTGCGCATGTGAAGCAGGTTTTGCTTTATGGCTCCGGGGGCGAGGAACTGCCGTTTCGGTATGACGAAGGGGGGCGCGTTTATAACGTGACCCGCGCTTTTGAGGGGGTCATCCCGAATATGGAGCGGCGCTATCGTGAAACCGACAGCGCCTGGATTCGTGAAGAATTCGAACGGTATCAGAATCAGCGCCCCTGCGGCGTCTGCGATGGCCACCGTCTGAAGCCAGAGGCGCTTGCCGTGAAAATCGGCGGGCTGCATGTCGGGCAAGTCACCGAAATGTCTATCCGAGAGGCCCTTTCATGGGTCGAAGGCGCGCCTGAAAGCTTGAGCAAGCAGAAGAACGAAATTGCCCGCAGCATCCTGAAAGAAATCCGGGAACGGCTTGGGTTTCTGGTGAATGTCGGGTTGGATTATCTGACGCTGGGACGACATGCTGGCACCCTGTCAGGCGGAGAGAGCCAAAGGATCCGACTTGCCAGTCAGATCGGATCGGGGTTGACCGGGGTTCTGTACGTTCTGGATGAGCCGAGCATCGGGCTGCACCAGCGCGATAATGACAGATTGCTGACCACGCTGCGAAACCTGCGAGATCAGGGCAATACCGTCATCGTGGTAGAGCATGATGAAGAGGCCATCCGAACCGCCGATTTCGTTCTCGATATCGGGCCAGGGGCCGGTGTCCATGGCGGACGGATCGTGGCACAGGGAACCCCGGCCGAGATCATGGCGGACCCAGCCAGTCTGACGGGTCAGTATCTCAGCGGGACGCGCGAAATAGCTGTCCCGAAGGTGCGGCGCAAAGGAAATGGCAAGACGCTACGGGTCGTCAAGGCGAGTGGAAACAATCTGCGTGACGTCACAGTTGACTTCCCGCTCGGGAAATTTGTCTGCGTGACGGGCGTTTCGGGGGGAGGGAAGTCAACCCTGACAATCGAGACTCTTTTCAAGACCGCCAGCATGCGTCTGAATGGCGCGCGTCAGACACCAGCGCCTTGCGAAACCATCAAGGGGCTGGAGCATCTGGACAAGGTGATCGACATTGACCAGCGCCCTATTGGCCGCACACCGCGTTCCAACCCGGCCACTTATACCGGGGCGTTCGGGCCGATCCGTGACTGGTTCGCCGGACTGCCGGAAGCGAAAGCGCGCGGCTACAAGCCGGGCCGGTTCAGCTTCAACGTCAAGGGCGGGCGCTGCGAGGCCTGTCAGGGTGATGGCGTGCTAAAGATCGAGATGAATTTCCTGCCCGATGTCTATGTCACCTGCGAGACCTGCAAAGGCAAACGCTACAATCGCGAAACGCTGGAAGTCCTCTTCAAGGGGAAATCGATCGCCGATGTGTTGGACATGACTGTGGAAGAGGCGCAGGGTTTCTTTCAGGCCGTGCCGTCGATCCGCGAGAAGATGGACGCGCTGATGCGGGTGGGTTTGGGATACATCAAGGTCGGCCAGCAGGCGACGACCCTTTCGGGCGGTGAGGCGCAGCGCGTGAAGCTGTCGAAAGAATTATCCCGCCGATCGACAGGCCGGACGCTTTACATTCTGGACGAACCGACCACTGGGCTGCATTTCGAAGATGTGCGCAAGCTGTTGGAAGTGCTGCATGAACTGGTAGAGCAAGGAAATACTGTGGTCGTGATCGAGCATAATCTGGATGTGGTGAAGACTGCTGACTGGATCATTGATATCGGGCCGGAAGGTGGTGATGGTGGAGGGCAAGTTGTTGCAACAGGCACTCCAGACGAAGTTGCCGCCGTCGAGGGAAGCCATACCGGACACTACCTCGCGCCGCTGCTGAAACCGGGACGTGTCGCCGCAGAGTGAGAGCGCAGAGCGGAAATCAGGCGCCACTGTGCCGGGCCATCTTCCCCTCGGTGGCGCTGTCGACTATGATTTCGACATGAGTGATTTGCCCCGGTTCATCCATCTTCGCACGCATACCGAGTATTCTTTGCTTGAAGGGGCAATTCCCCTCAAGAAGCTCATTAAGGACTGCGTGGGCAGGGGCTATCCGGCCATCGCTGTGACGGATAGCGACAACATGTTCGCGGCGCTGGAATTTTCTGTGCTCGCTGCAAAATCCGGGGTGCAGCCGATCCTTGGATGTCAGATTTCGGTTGCCTATGATCCGCCCGCCCCGGGCGAGAAGCTGCGAATGCCTGCGCCGATTGTCTTGCTCGCGCAATCCGAGCGCGGATATATGAACTTGCTGAAGCTTAACTCCTGTCTCTATCTGCCAAAGGACAG
>SKWJ01000140.1 GCA_007128995.1 Paracoccaceae bacterium | reverse complement strand
TGTCGGTGTGATCGGCCCCAACGGTGCCGGGAAATCCACGTTGTTCCGCATGCTGACGGGTCAAGAACAGCCGGACGAAGGCAGTATCGAATTTGGGGATACTGTGAAACTGTCTTACGTTGATCAGTCGCGCGATGCGCTCGATGCCAACAGAACTGTCTGGGAAGAGATTTCGGACGGGCTGGATGTGATCGTGCTGGGCGATGCCGAAGTCAATTCTCGCGCCTATGTCAGTGCGTTCAACTTCAAAGGCGGTGACCAGCAAAAGAAAGTGGGTCTGCTTTCGGGCGGAGAGCGCAACCGCGTGCATATGGCGAAGCTGTTGCGCTCGGGCGGGAACGTGCTGCTGCTTGACGAACCGACCAACGATCTGGATGTGGAAACGCTTCAGGCGCTTGAGGCCGCTTTGGAAGATTTCGCAGGCTGCGCAGTGATCATCAGCCACGATCGCTTTTTCCTCGATCGGCTGTGCACGCATATTCTGGCCTTCGAGGGAGAGGCGCATGTGGAATGGTTCGAAGGCAATTTCGCAGCCTATGAAGAGGACAAGAAGCGAAGGCTGGGCCCGGATGCGCTGGAACCGAAGCGGGTGAAATATAAGAAATTTACTCGGTAGGGTTGTTTGCAAGTTCACTCAGCTTTTGGTCCACACCCCCGAATGTCGGCACAGACCAATCGTCGTTGACAACAAGGACCGGGTTGAACCCACTCCTGCCGCGATTTTACAAACAGCGTCGCAGTTTCAGGAGTGAGGAGATTGACCATAGTCACGTCCAGGCGCGTGCCGCCCGCCTTCTGGGACCTTTCGCGGCAGGCGCTGTCCGGTGGCGGTTACTGGCCCTTGCAACCGGGGCGCTGGCAGTGGTAGTTTTGATCAAATCTATCATGAGAGCCAGATGAAGATCGGAATCCTGCAAACGGGTCAGGCCCCGGAGAGCCTGCGCGCCGAAATGGGCGATTATCCGGCCATGTTCGCCCGTTTGCTCGCGGGCAACGGGTTCACTTTCCAGACATGGCTTGTCGAGGAGATGGAGTTTCCCGCTTCTGTCCATGTGGCGGATGGATGGCTGATCACCGGTTCGCGCCATGGGGCTTATGAAAACCATCTCTTCATCGCGCCGCTCGAGCAATTTGTGCGCGATGCGCTTGCGGCGGGCCGTCCTGTCACCGGGATTTGTTTTGGCCACCAGATCATGGCACAGGCCCTGGGGGGACAGGTGGCCAAGTTTCCTGGTGGCTGGGCCGTAGGGCCGCAGAGTTATCAATTCGAGGGGCGCGAACTGATGCTGAATGCCTGGCATCAGGATCAGGTGCTGGTGCCGCCTGAAGGCGCGCAGACCATCGCCTCGAACCCGTTTTGCACCCATGCAGCCTTGCGCTACGGAACGCTTGGACTTTCGGTACAGGCACATCCGGAATTCGAGGATGATTTCATTCAGGGTTTGATCGATACGCGGGGACGCGGAGTTGTGCCTGATGCGCAGCTGGACGCCGCGAAAGCTAAGCTTGGAACAGAATTGGATCAGGCGCAGGTCGCTGCGCAGATCGCCGCGCATTTCAAGGCGCATGCCCCTTTGCATGCCCGTATGGAGGACAGATGAGCCCTTGGCTGGACAAGCTTCCCGAAGCTGCACGTGATTTTCTTTCCGGGCGACGTCTGGACGAGATTGAATGTATCATCGCCGATATGGCCGGGGTGGCGCGCGGCAAGGCGATGCCGGCGACAAAATTTGACGGCGATTCGAAATACTACCTGCCAACCTCGATCTTTCTTCAGACCATAACCGGGGGCTGGGCCGAGTTCCGCGATGGGGCGGATCTGGAACCGGACATGATCATGCGGCCCGATTTCAGCACTGCGACCGCCGCGCCCTGGACGGCAGACTGGACGTTGCAGATCATCCATGATGCCGAAGATGCCAGCGGCAATCCGATCCCGACTGCGCCACGCAATGTGCTTAAGCGGGTGCTTGACCTCTATCATGCCGAGGGCTGGCAACCGGTTATCGCGCCCGAGATGGAATTCTTCTTCGTTGCGCGGAATACGGACCCGAATATGCCGATCATCCCGCCGATGGGCCGCACAGGGCGCCGCGCCGCCGCACGCCAAGCCTATTCGATGCAGGCCGTAGACGAATACGGCAAGGTGATCGATGACATCTACGATTTCGCTGAAGCCATGGGACTGGAGATTGACGGTATCCTGCAGGAGGGCGGCGCCGGGCAGGTAGAAATCAACCTCGCGCATGGTGATCCGCTGAACCTTGCCGATCAGGTGTTTTACTTCAAGCGCATGATCCGTGAAGCCGCGCTGCGCCATGACATGTTTGCAACCTTCATGGCTAAGCCGATCGAGGGTGAGCCGGGCAGTGCGATGCATATTCACCATTCGGTGCTGGATGTAACCAGCGGAAAGAACCTGTTTTCGACGGATGCCGGAGAGAGCACGGACACATTCATGCATTTCATCGGCGGATTGCAGCGGCATCTGCCCTCTGCCGTTGCATTGATTGCCCCTTACGTGAACAGCTATCGCCGCTATGTTCCCGATTTCGCGGCCCCCATCAATCTGGAATGGGGCTATGACAATCGCACCACAGGGCTGCGTGTCCCGATATCGACACCGGCGTCGCGGCGGGTCGAAAACCGTCTGGCAGGCATGGATTGCAACCCTTATCTGGGAATCGCGGCATCGCTGGCCTGCGGCTATCTTGGCCTGAAAGAACAGCTTGGCCCGCGCGCGGAGTGCCGCACCAATGCCTATATGGACGAAGATGAATTGCCCCGGACGCTGGGCGGCGCACTGGATATCTTCGATGATGCCGCACATTTGCATGCAATCCTGGACCCGGAATTCAGCCGCATCTACGCTGCGGTCAAGCGCGACGAATATAACGAGTTCCTGCAAGTGATAAGCCCGTGGGAACGCGAGCATTTGCTTTTGAACGTATGAATCTGCTGTTTGCCAATGATCGGGCGGGGGAGTATCCGCCTAGCTATTATGCGGCGACTGCAACCCCGCTTGCGCCGATGCCCGCGCTGTCAGGGGCGCATCGGGCAGATATCTGCATTGTCGGGGCGGGGTATACCGGTCTGTCGGCTGCCTTGCATCTGGCTGAGCGCGGATATTCGGTGATTGTGCTGGAAGCGCATCGGGTGGGCTTTGGTGCTTCGGGGCGCAATGGTGGACAGGTGGGGCCAGGGCAGCGCCTGGAACAGGATGATATCGAGCAGATGCTGGGGCGCACGACGGCCCACGCATTGTGGCAGATCGGGTTGGCGGCGCGCGATCTGGTGCGCGCGCTGATCCTGCGCCATGACATGGATTGCGGTTTGAACCCCGGTGTCCTGCATGCGACCTGGAAAGCACGGGATCTGCCCCATGCGAAAGCTTATGCCGAGAAACTTGCGCAAGAGTATGACTATCCCGAGATCGAGCCGATGGGGCGCGATGCAGTGCAGCAGATCGTGCGCAGTAATGCGTATCAGGGTGGTGCGCTTGACCATGGGGCAGGGCATCTGCATCCGTTGCGCTATGCCTTCGGCCTTGCGCGCGCAGCCTTGGCCGCAGGCGCGGGGATTTTCGAAAATACCCTCGTTACCTCGGTCACGCCCGGGGCGCCGGCACGGGTAGAAACTGCACAAGGCCATGTGATGGCCGATCACGTGCTGCTTGCCGCGAATGGGTATCTTGGCGGGCTGGAACCGGATGTGGCCGCGAAGGTCATGCCGATCAACAATTTCATCATCGCAACTGAACCCTTGCCATCTGATATGGTGCTGACCCGCGATGTCGCTGTCGCAGACAGCAAATTCGTGATCAATTATTTTCGCAAGTCGGAAGACGGCCGGTTGCTGTTCGGCGGTGGGGAAAGCTATGGCTATCGCTTCCCTGACATTGTCAGCACAGTGCGCAAACCTATGCTTGAGGTATTCCCGCAGTTGAAAGAGGCACGGATCGACTATGCGTGGGGCGGGACGCTGGCCATTACCATGAACCGGCTGCCCTGCTTCATGCGCGTGGCGCCGAACGTTCTTTCGGCTTCGGGCTATTCAGGCCATGGTGTAGCGCTTGCGACACTGGCAGGGCAGATCATGGCAGATGCTGTGGCCGGGCAGGCCGAGCGTTTTGACGTGATGGCGGGGATCAACTTGCCTGGCTTTCCGGGCGGACGCCGATTGCGCAGCCCCCTGCTTGCACTGGCAATGACATGGTTTGCCTTGCGAGATCGTTTGGGCCGTTAATCGGCCCGCTTGATGCAGGTGACTGCACGAGAGATTTACACTTTTTGGCGTAGTTTCGGGGGGCATCGTGCGCAAACAACAACAAGCACCAAGCCGAATAGCGCCGACATTCAGCCCGTGAGAGCATGGTGTAGACGCGTAAAACTCTCGTAATTTGCCCGCGATCCTCGGTGTCTGATCCGGT
>SKWJ01000328.1 GCA_007128995.1 Paracoccaceae bacterium | reverse complement strand
CGTTCGAACTGGGTTACGGCTTCTATATCGGCTGGAAAAAGGACGACTTCATTGGCAAGGAGGCGCTGACCAAGCTGAAAGGCGCGCCCACCAACCGCAAGAAGGTAACCTTCGAGTGGAACCGGGATGATGTTCTGAAGGTGATCGCTTCGGCCTTCGAGCAGGGCACGCCTTACAAATGGATCGACTTCCCGCAGCCCAACTATGCGTCTTCCAGCGCCGATATGGTACTGCAGGACGGGAAAATGGTCGGCATGTCGATGTTCAACGGCTACAGCTACAACGAACGCTGTGTCCTGAGCCTTGGCGTTGTCGAACAGTCTGTTCAGGTCGGTGATGTGCTGACACTGAAATGGGGCGAGCCAGAGCCGACAGGCAAGACCTCGACCGAATTGCACAAACAGGCAGAAATCCGCGTTCGCGTTGCTGAAACCCCCTATGCGGCCGAAGCGCGCGAAAACTACGCCGATAGCTGGCGCACCAAAGGCAGCTGATCCCTTGCAACCGGGGCCACGTGGCCCCGGTTCCTCTTCACAGACGGATGGATGACCCGGGGTCTGCTGTTCCCCGGTCTGGTTTGTGTTGCACATGTCTGGCAGGCGGTCTGCAAGCGTGTTGACGGCCATCATGGCGTCATCGCCGATGCCACCGATCTGCCCGAGGGTCCTGCAATGGTGGCAGACCTGCTGGCGCAGCATGCAGGTGATCCGGTGGTGATCGGGCTGGCCTTGGTTCGGACCGGATCAGCCACCTGAAATCAGGGCCGGGTGACGACATCGATCAGCGCAGCGCCTTTGCGCGCCCGCACATGCTCCAGCGCCTGATCCAGCATTTCGACAAACTCTGCATGGGTTTCAGCGCGACAGGCCAGCGCACGCGACGCGCGGGCGACAAGCGTGAAATCCGGGATCGGCTGCAACCCTGTCAGGGGCACCTGATTGGCGCGCGCGGCATGGCCGTCGGGATAAAGTCCCAGCACCGACTGCCGCACAGCCCCCCATTCCGCATTGTTCAGAACAAGGATCAGAACCGGCAGGGCCAGCGCCTCGGCGATCTGGTGGCAGACAACGGGGTTCGAGAACATGTAGCTGCCATCCCCCATCGTGGCGACGACCAGCCGGTCAGGATCGGCAAGCTGCATTCCCAGCGCTGCCGGAAACGACCATCCCAGCCCTCCGGCATGGGGTTCCTGATACCATGCCTGATGATGGGTCAGACGCATGGGCAGCATCGGACAACCCAGTTCCGACACGACCGTGGCATGATCTTCCGTCAAAGCCTCGGACAGACAACGCGCGATCTGCGCCTTGGTCATGCCGGGGGCCGCGTCCGGGGTTGCTGCTGCCAGCGCCTGCGCGTGCGCGTCGCGGTTGCGAGCTGCAATCCGCTCAAACCGGGTGCGGGTGCTGACATCCGGGCGATGCCTGACCAAAGCCTGTTCCAGTGCCAGCAAGACAGGGCCAGTATCCGCGGCGATGCTGAGATCGGCGCGGAAATTGCGGATTGGTGTGCGGATCGACAAGGGGTTCGGGCCAAGCTGGACGACATAGGCATCCGGCTTCGGCGCGTGATGCTCGGGCATCCAGGGGGCCAGCACATCCAGACAGATCACCAGATCTGCCTCGGCCAGAAGCGGGGCCGGGTCCCGGTTGGTGCACATCGGATGATCTGTCGCAAGCGCAAGCTGGCCTGCCCAGTACTGACAGACCGGAATCGCCCAGTCCGCAGCGATCCGCGCCAATGCCGCAAATCCATCCGCATTGCCGGCACCATGCTGGGCAAAGATCACCGGCGCTTGCGCCCGTGCAATCCGGGTTGCCAGCGCCGTGATATCATCGGGGTTTGCAAACAGCCCATGTGCCTGCATGGCCGGGGGGGTGTTCAGCACCTCTGCCGGGCAGGCTTCGCACAAGACTTCTCGCGGCAAGGAAACATAGACAGGGCCGCGCGGGCTGGAGGATGCAATCGCATGGGCGCGGTCGACAAGTTCTGCCACCTGTTCGGGAAAGCGCAACTCGTAATCCCATTTAGAGGCTTCCCGCACCAGCGCGCTCTGGTCGCGCATTTCCTGACCCCAGCCAATCGGCACAGTGCGCGCCCCGAACCGTCCCTTTTCCACTGTCGGTGTGCGCCCCGAAAACAACAGGATCGGCACATGCTCGACATGCGCATTCAGCGCGCCGATGGCACAATTGGCAAGCCCGACATCAGTATGCGCAATCACCGCTTGTGCGCGACCAGTGGCCAGATAATAGCCATGTGCCATGCCCATTGCCGCATGCTCGTGCGGGATGGTCAGGGCTTGTGGCAGTGCGATACCCTTGGCCGCAGCTTCAGCCAGACCCTCGATAATGGGTGGAAAATCTGTCCCGGAATTGGCGAAGATGAAATCCACACCGACAGTTTTCAGACGTGCCAGCAGCGCGGCCCCGGCGGTCAGGGTTGGTGTCGTCATGTGGCGGTCCTTTCTATATCATGGCTGGGCCAGTCCAAGGAGGTGAATCAGGGCAGGCACAGTCGCGAAGCTGCACAGCGTTGCCGCCAACAGGCCGAATGCGGCCAGCTGGCCCTGACCGGCCCGCGCGGCCAGCAGCGGAAAGATCGTGATCATCGGCAAGGCGGCAAACAGCACACCCGCAGCCGCCAAGGACGCCGAAACGCCCGGAATAACACCAACCGCGCCCCAGACGGCCAGTGGATGCAGGCCCAGCTTGCCCATCACCACCAGCACGACGGCACTTGCGCGCCCGCGCGCAGGCAGGCTGGCCAGCATGCCGCCAATGACCAGCAGCGCCAGAGGTGCCGAAAGCTGCGCCAGAAGTTGCAGCACTGCCCGGGCCGATTGGGGCAGCGCCAACCCCAGCATCGACACTGTTCCCCCGGCGACAAGCGCCAGCAACAGCGGATTGCGCGTCTGCGCCCACAGGATGCGTGCTTTCGGTTGGGCGGATTGGTCCGGGGTGCTGAAGGCGATCAGCAACAGCCCAAGCGGCAAGATCAGAAGGTTTTCCACAATCAGGCAATGGGCGAAAACCCGCACGGCCTGCTCGGCGGGCAGAAGCGCCTGTGCGATGGGAAAGCCCAGGAAGCTGCTGTTCGACATCGACACTCCCAGCGCGATAACCGCCGCTTCGCCCCGTGACAACGCCAGCCCCGCGCGGGCTGCGACATAGCACAGCGCCATCGCAGTCACCGAGCCCAGCCCATAGGCCAACAGAAATGAGATGTCGAAAGTCTGATCCGCAGGGGTTGTGGCCAGCGCCAGAAATATAAGCGCCGGAAGCGCCACTTTCAGCACAACCTGTCCAACAGGCGCAACGACCTGTTTGTCCAGATATCCGCTGCGCACCACAAGCCAGCCAAGCGCGATGACGGCGAAAAGCGGAAAGACGGTGTGAACCAGATACATCCGCGTCCCTTCGCACTCTCAGATCAGGGCTTCAAACAGGATTTTCCCCGCGATCGCCGCAAGGATGATCAGCATGATCCTGTCAAACACCCGCTGCGAGGCCCGCCGACCCAGCCAGTTGCCCAGCGGCATGGACAGAAAGACCAGTGCCAATGCAGCAAATCCCCATGTCAGCGTGTCGAGACTCATCAGCCCGACCTGCCAGAGCGACACCAACTGTGTCGCACTCATCGCGACAAAGAAGATCGAAATCGTGGCAATGAAGGTTTCGCGCGGCAGCTTCATTGCGTTCAGGAATGTGATCGATGCCGGGGCGGAAATGCCGGTGGCGCCCTGCAGGAACCCGCCCATAACTCCGGCAGGCCCGCTCAGGCGTTGGGCAAGCGGGCTGTGCAAGGCCCAGTTCGGACGCGCCAGGCGCAGCGCGATATAGGCCAGCACTGCGATTGCCACCAGAAGTTGCAGGATCGCCTGTGGCAGGATGCTGAGAAGATAGGTCCCGACAATGACACCCAGCATGCCACCCCCGGCAAACAGCACCAGAAACCGCATCGGCATCGCCTGAGCGCGAAAATGCCATGCCTGCCAGACATTGCTGAGAAGGTTGGGCACGACCAGAACCGCGACCGCCGTCTGGACATTGAACAGCATCGTCAACGCGGGTGCGGCAATGATCGGCATGCCTGCCCCGATCGCCCCCTTCATGACGCCGCCTAAAGCGATCGCGAGGATCGCCAGCAAGATGCTCACATCATACCCCATCTTTGCATGTTGCAGTGACATTGTCATGCCCCGATCAGAAGATGCAACCCGTCCCGATGCAGACAAAAACGCAGGCTTGAATGACCTTTTCTCAGAAAAGCATATGAAAATCAGATAAATAGGTGATGTGTTGGCGTTCCGGCTGGTCCCGGATTGCAAATTTCCAATATCCTTGGCAAGGTTTGAATAGGTAATTTTCGCAGATCAGGCCTGCTTTCGGCATGTGTCGAAGGGGCCGCAGTGAAGGCACGTCTGGTTCATGGCACCGCCCCCGACACATCCGCCCCCGCAGCACCCGGTGCAATGGCCCAATATCCGTCATCTGCGCTTGCTGGAAATCGCAGTCGGGCAAGGGTCTTTGACGCGGGCAGCGCGGGCGGTCCATATTTCGCAACCCGCCGCATCGCAGGCAGTGGCGAAACTGGCGCAGATATTCGATGCGCCCCTGTTGGAGCGTGTCGGCAATGCCTGCGTGGCAACAGAGGAAGGCCAGATCGTGACCCGCCGGGCGCGTCGGGCGCTGGAACATCTGCATGACCCCACACTGCTGGCAAAGGGACGCAGCACCAGGGCGGCAGGCAATGTGCTGGAACGGTATGCCAGCACGACGCAGTTGCGCGCGCTGTCCGCCTTTGCCCTGACCGGGAATTTCGCGGCGACGGCGCGGTATCTCGGGCAGACCGACGCCTCGATCCAGCGCGCCTGCAAGGATATGGAACGGATAATCGGGCAGGCGGTGCTGGAAGGCGGGCAGCGCAACAGGGTCTTGACCAAGGCAGGCCAGGCCGCCGCCGCGCGGGCCAGCCTTGCCCTGCGCGAGGTCGAGCTGGCCCATGCCGAACTGCGCGAGCGTGCCGGTGTTTTTGACAGTCGCCTTGTCGTCGGCGCATTGCCGCTTGCGCGCACCCGGATCGTGCCGCGCGCAGTTGTCAGGCTGATGGCCAGATATCCTTCGGCCATGATCGAGGTGCTGGATGGGTCCTACGAACTTCTGGCGCAGCGGCTGAGATTCGGGACCTGCGATCTGATCATCGGTGCGCTGCGCGAAGATCCGCAAGAGCGCGTGCTGCGCGAGCGCCGATTGCTGACAGATGCATTGCATGTGGTCGCGCGGGCAGGCCATCCGCTGGCCGGACGCGCGATCGAGGGGCCGGAACTGGCGCAGTTTCCGTGGATCCTGCCGCGCAAGGATGCACCCGCGCGCCGCGTGTTCGAGGCGCTGGCCACACGTTACGGGGTGCAGGGTTCTGGCCGGGGGCATGTTGAAACTGGCTCGCTCGTCGTGTTGCGGGGGATCTTGATGGAATCAGACGCATTGACGCTCATCTCTCCCAGTCAGGTGCAATACGAGACCGAGCAGGGGCTTCTGGTCCCGTTGCAGATTGTCCTTGAAGGCAGCCAGCGCAATATCGGGATTACCGAGTTGCAGGGAAGCCTTCCCAGTCGGCTACATGCCGATTTTCTGGAATTCCTGGCCGAAGCAGCGGCAGAAACCGGAGGGGGCGTACTCTGAATGGTGCAAAGGTGACTGCAGAAAACTTATCGGCTTGCGTCAATTCCAATGAGAAAATCTCAGTTGTTATTTGTGTCGGGGGCAGGCATTTGCCAGAATAACCGCGAGGGGACATCTGCATCCTGCTTATCGCAGTCGGGTCCGCTCCAGAGGGAGGAAACACGATGAAGACCACATTCAGTATCACGGCGTTCCTGCAAACGAGCGCCCCGGCGATGGTGTTGGCGGCAGGGGTCGCTGGCGCGTCTGTCGTATCGGCCCAGACCGAATTGCGCCTGCATACCTTTGTCGGGCCAAGCCATATCATCTTTACCCAGATCTTGGAGCCTCTGGCCGCCGAGATCGAAGAAGCGTCGGGCGGAGAACTGACCCTGACGCTTTACCCTTCGATGCAGCTTGGGGGGGGCGCGCCCCAGCTGATCCGGCAGGCGCAGGAAGGCACGGTGGATATGGTCTTCAGTCTGCCGGGCTATACCTCGCCACAGTTTCCACGGACCCAGATGATGGAACTTCCGGGGCTGTCGGCGGATGGGGTCGCATCAACCGAGCTGATGTGGGACCTGCTGGACAATGGCTATCTCGCTCCGGAATTTGACGGTCTGAAAGTGCTTGCGCTCTGGGCTGCCGATGATGCGGGAATTTATACCCGTGACCGGCCGATCCGGTCGATGGACGATATCTCGGGCATGATCCTGCGGTCGCCTTCGGCTGCGCAGGCAGGGCAGATCGAGGCGCTGGGCGGAACGCCCGTCGCAATGCCGATTACCGAACTTTATCCGCAGCTTGAGCGCGGTGTCATTGATGGTGCCATGGTCCCCTTCACCACGATCCTTGATTTCCGGATGCATGAGGTGGCCAATTACTACACCATCACCGGGCCGATTTTCGGACGCTCGCAGTTTACCGTCGTGATGAATGAAGCGAGCTATGACCGCCTTAGCCCCGAGCATCAGGAGATCCTTGATAACCTGACCGGGATTGATCTAAGCCGCCGCGCAACGCAGGCCTATCTGGATCGCGCGGATGAAAGCGTTGCCTTCGTGCGCGACGACCCCAGCAAGGAAGTGATCGAGTTCTCGGAAGAGGAACAGGCCCGTATTCTTGAGGCGCTCTCGCCCATCTATGGCGAATGGGCCGCGGAAATGGACGCCGCAGGGATTGACGGTCGGGCGATGCTCGCCGTGGCCGGCATCGAACTGGACTGAGATCCCCGGTCATGCTGGCACAGATCGAGCGCTGGTTTGAGCGGATCTTGCGGTTCATCGCCTATGGCGGCGGACTTGTGCTGTTCGGGCTCATGGCGCTTGTGATCTACGAGATTGTCATGCGGTACTTCTTTGGTCGCCCCTTTCGGGGCGGCTATGAAATGACCGAACTGGCAATGTCGCTGATCGTGGCGCTGGCGCTGCCCTACACGGCCATCACCCGCGGCCATGTTTCGGTCGACCTGCTGGGGCGCTGGCTGGACCTGCCAGCCATGCGCTGGCTGGTCGCACTTGTGCATCTCGCCGGGGCGGCCTTCCTTGGTTATGTGGCGTGGCGTGTCTATCTGAATGCGCAAGGCAGCCTGCGCTGGGGCGACATCACCAACATGATGCGCATTCCCAAACATCCCTTTCAGTTTGCGGTTGCGGCATCCTTCGGGCTGTTCGCGCTGGTTCTGCTGCTGGACGGGGTGAAGGTGCTGGCCGGAAAAGGGCCTGAAAGCAAGGATAGAAAATGACCCCCTTGATGGCCGGGATTGTCGGTTTCTTTGCCCTGTTCGGGTTGCTGGCGCTGCGCGTACCGATCGGAATCGCCATGATGGCGGTCGGTGCGGGCGGAATCGCGATCCTCAATTCGCCGCAGGCGGCGATGAATGTCATCGGAGCGTTTCCCTATACCTATTCGGCTGTTTTCAGCCTGAGTGTCATCCCGTTGTTCATTCTGATGGGAACCTTCGCCACGGTCTCGGGCATGGGGGCGGACCTGTACCGCACAGCCTATACATGGGTGGGGCACAGGCGCGGCGGGCTGGCCTCTGCAACAATCCTGTCCTGCGCTGGGTTTGCGGCCCTGTCGGGATCCTCAATTGCGGCGGCGGCGACAATGGGCAAGGTATCGCTGCCCGAAATGGAACGATACCGCTACGACAGCGGGCTGGCCACGGGCGCGATCGCGGCTGGCGGGACGCTGGGTATCCTGATCCCGCCCTCGACTGTCCTGATTGTCTACGCGCTGCTGACAGAGCAATCAGTGGGGCGTCTGTTTCTGGCTGGGTTCCTGCCGGGGCTGTTGCTGACAGTGCTGTTCGTGATCACCATCTTCATCGTGTCAACGCTCAACCCGAAAGCCGGGCCAGCGGGGCCACGCTTCGATTATGCGGAACGCTTCAAGGTGCTGGTCCATTCGGGCGCGTTGCTGTTCATCGTCCTGATCGTGATCGGGGGCATCTATACAGGCGTATTCACAGTGACCGAGGCCGCCTCTGTCGGGGCGTTCCTGACATTTTTGCACGCGCTGTGGTCGCGGCGTCTGACGCTGGCACGGTTTTTCGAGGCGCTGCTGAGCACAGTGAAAACCACCTCCATGGTGTTCTTCATCCTGATTGGCGCGCATTTTTTCGCACCGTTCCTGGCGCTCACACGCATCCCCGTCAATCTGGCCACCGCCGTAAGCGAACTGGCGATGCCCGCGCTTGGGATCTTGCTGATCATCATCGCGCTCTACATCATTCTCGGCACATTCATGGAAGGCTTTGCGATGCTGGTGCTGACAGTGCCGCTCGTGCTGCCCGTCATCACTACTCTGGGCTATGACCCGATCTGGTTCGGGATCGTGATGGTTGTGGTCGTGGAAATGGGGCTTATCTCGCCACCGGTGGGGATGAATGTCTTTGTTGTGAAAGGGGTCGCGCAGCATGTGCCCCTGTCCAAGATTTATCGCGGGATCATTCCGTTCTGGCTGGCGATGGGCGTATGTGTCCTGCTGTTAATCCTGTTTCCACAGATCGCGTTGTTCCTGCCCGAAACGATGATGGGGCGGGGATAAGGCAGAAGTTAACTCCTAGGTTAATATTTTACGCCAAAATTATAATTGTTTGCATCAGCGATCCCGATAATGTGCTGGTCGGGAGTTGGCATCAACCTTGGTTGATGCGTCGTCGTGACCGGCAAAACCGGCACGTTCATGGGAGGAGATGGCAAATGAAACGCAGAACGGTGATGATGAGCATGGCCACAGCGGCGCTGCTGGCTCTTGGGGCTGCCAGCGCGCAGGCGCAAGATGTGATTCGTCTGGGCGCGGCAGCGCCCAAGACTGGCCCGCTGGCCGGGGGTGCGGATGTTACCCATTGGCCCGCTGTGCGCTTGTGGGTGCACCAGACCAACGAAGCCGGTGGATTGCAGCTGGCCGACGGACCGGCCTTGATCGAACTGATCGAATATGATGATCAGACCAACCCGCAGCAGGCGATTCAGGCAGCGCAACGCATGGCCACGCAGGATCGTGTGGATTTCATGGTCGCGCCTTACTCGACCGGGCTGAACCTTGCGGCCGCACCGATTTTCAGTCAGCTGGGCTATCCGCAGATCACCGGATCGAATGTCACCAACCAGCAGCCCGAGCTTTCAGCGCAGTTTCCCGGCATGTTCTTTGTGCTTGGGCGGACCGGCGGGATGGCAGAAGACACGGCGCAGGTCCTTGTTGATCTGCGCACAGCCGGGGATATCGGCGACCGGGTCGCGCTGGTGAATGTCGCAGATGCCTTCGGGATCGAGATGGCGGGGATCTCGCGCGCAGTGCTGGAAGAAAACGGGTTCGAGATCGTCTATCAGACCTCTTATCCGCTGGGCACACAGGATATTGCGCCCATCATCGATGGCGCGCGTGCAGCAGAACCTGACGCCTTTATCGCTTGGTCCTATCCGGGTGATACCTTCGCGCTGACCGATCAGGCGATTGTGCAGAATTTCGCACCGAAGGTGTTTTTCACCGCTGTCGCCACCGCATTCCCGTCTTATGCGGGTCGGTTTGGTGCGCAGGCCGAGGGGGTCATGGGAATGGGGGGCGTCAACCCCGATGACCCGGCATTCCAGGCATTTGCCGAGGCGCATATGGACCTGACTGGCCAGGGGCCGGATTTCTGGGCCTCTGCATCGACCTATGCGACGCTTGAAATCCTCGGGCAGGCGATCGAGGCGACAGGGTCAAAGGATCGCGCCGTGGTGATGGCCTATCTTCAGGATCACGCGAACATCTATGACACGGTTCTCGGTCCGATCCAGTTTGACGAGACGAATAATAACGAACGGTACTGGACTGTCGGTCAGTGGCAGGATGGGGTGTTCCGGGGCGTTGCCGCGCGCGGGCGCGACGGCGTTTCGGATATCATCCTGAAAGACGGCTGGGACTGAGGGTGCACATGATACAGGGGCAGGACTTGCCCCTGTATTCCAGGTCACGCCCGCGTTGGAAATGAGAGTGCGATGTTTTTCATCCTGATCACTGGCCTGTTGCTGGGGGGGACCTATGCGCTGATCGCCATGGGATTGAACCTGCAATATGGCGTGGCGCGCATCATGAACCTCGCCAATGGCGAGATGCTGGTGGCCGGGGGCTTTGCGGCATTCTGGGTCTACACGGCCGGGCAGGTCAGCCCGATCGCAGCACTTCTGGTCGTCGCACCCGTCGCCTTTGGTGTGAACTGGCTGATCTACACGCTGATGCTGCGCCCGCTGGTGCGGCGGGCAAAGTCACGCGGCGCGCTTGAAGTCGACAGCATCCTTGCGACTTTTGGCTTGTCCTTTGTCTTTGTCGGGGTGATGAGCTGGCTGTTCGGGGGGGGGTATTTCAACTACTCCTACCTTGCCCAGCGGGTTGATATCTTCGGCTCCAGCTATGGCCAGAACCGGGTTGTCGCCTTTTCCATCGCATCGCTGATCGCAGCGGGCCTGTGGATATGGCTCAGCTATACCCGCGCGGGCTTGCGGATGCGTGCCGTTGCCGTCGATCCTGACTCGGCGCGGCTTGTGGGCATTGATGTGCCCGCGGTGTCCGCGCTGGCCTTTGGGCTTGGCGCGGCGGTCACCGCATCGGGCGGGGCGCTGATTTCCATGTTCTTCACGCTGGATGCCTCGGTCGGGATTCTGTTCACGATGAAAGCGCTGATCATCGTGATCATGGGTGGGGTCGGCGATATTCGGGGCACCATCGTTGCGGCGCTGATCCTGGGCATTGCCGAGACATTCGTGGCGCGCGTGATCGATCCGGGACTGACCCTTGCGGCCGCCTATGTGCTGTTTCTGGGCGTGTTGCTTTTCCGTCCGCAGGGCCTGTTTGGAAAGAAGCCGACATGAGCGCGACAGACGTCCGCAATCTCGGGCTTGCTGCGCTTGCACTCGGAATAGCGGCGCTGCTGCCGCTATATGACACGGGCTACATTCTCTCGATCGCCACGACCATGGCTATGTTCACGGTTCTCGCCACCAGCTGGGCCTTGTTTTCCGGCCCCACACATTACATCTCGCTGGCGACGGCGGCCTTTTTCGGGCTTGGAACTTTCGTGACCGGGCTTGGCTTTCAGACGCTGCCCTTCTGGACGTTGCCGCTGATCGCTGCCGGACTGGGGGCTATTCTGGCAGCACTTGTCGGGATGGTGACATTGCGCCTGTCCGGGGTATATTTCGTGATCTTCACTCTGGGCCTTGCAGAACTGGTGCGCCAGATCGTCACCTGGGTCCAGAACCGGACCGGACAGCGGGGCATGTATGTTCTGACATCGATCACCGAGCGCGATATCTACTGGCAACTGATCGGGCTTGCTGCTGTGGTGTTTCTGGCCGGGTGGTTGATCGCACGCTCGCGGCTGGGCTTTGCGCTGCGCATCATCGGCAATGACGAGACAGTGGCAAAACATGCCGGAATCAACACTGCGCTGGCCAAGGTGCTTTTGTTCATGGTGTCGGGTGCAGTTGCGGCCTGCGTGGGCGCGATGCTTGCGCCGCGCTATATCTATATCGAACCCTCGACGGCCTTTGCGCCGCTCCTGTCATTTCAGGTCGTGATCATGGCGCTTCTGGGGGGGACCGGCCGACTATGGGGGCCGCTGGCAGGGGTCATCCCCTTCACCCTGTTGTGGGAGTTCATCTCGCGCAATGCCCCCAACCAGACGCTGTTGCTGCTGGGGCTAGCCTTCCTGCTGATCGTTTATGTCCTGCCGGGCGGGTTTGTGGGCCTGTATGAACGGGTGCAACGTCGCTACCGGATGGAGGGCAGGTGATGGCGCGCGTGATTCTGGAAGTGCGCGATGTGACCAAGCGCTTTGGCGGGCTCGTCGCGGTGCGCGACATGGTGTTTGACGTGCACCAGAATGAAGTGGTCGGAATTATTGGCCCCAACGGTTCGGGGAAATCGACCATGATCAACATGATATCGGGCAGTTTCGCCCCGTCCGGCGGGTCGATCCGGCTGAACGGGCAAGAGATTGCCGGAAAGCCCGCGCATCGTACAGCGCAGATGGGCGTTGCGCGCACCTTTCAGCTTGTCCGCCTTCTGCCGGAATTGTCAGTCGTTGAGAATGTCGTCGCAGGCGCGGCCTTTGGCCATCGCCGCCGCTGGGGGCGTGAGGCCGAGCAATTCGCCCGCGCACTTCTGGACCGTGTGGGCATGGGCGGTCAGATCAACATGCCTGTCGCCAGCCTGACCTATATCAACACCAAGCGCGTGGAACTGGCCCGCGCGCTGGCCAGTGAACCGGAAGTCTTGTTGCTGGATGAATGGCTCGCAGGCCTGAACCCGACCGAGCTTGAAACCGGGATCGCGCTGATCAGGTCCCTACGCGACGACGGGCGGACGATCATTCTGGTCGAGCATGTCATGGATGCGATCCGCAGCCTGTGCGACCGCTGCGTGGTCATGTCTTCCGGTGTCAAGATTGCCGAGGGAACCCCAACCGAAGTCCTGGCGGATGCCGAGGTGATCCGGGCCTATCTGGGAGCGGATGAAGATGCTTGAGGTCTCGGGGCTGAGTGTCACCTATGGCAAACATCGCGCGCTGGACGGGGCAAGCCTGCGCGTTGCACCGGGCGAGATTGCAGTCATTCTGGGAACGAACGGTGCTGGAAAATCCACGCTGCTCAAATCCATCGCCGGGATTTGCGAAGGGCGCGTGCATGGGGCCGCCACAATGGGGGCAGAGCCGCTTCTGGGCCTGCCTCCGCACAAGGTGGTTGAGCGGGGGGTGGCGCTGGTCCCCGAGGGGCGTGGCATCTTCGGTGATCTGTCCGTGCGCGACAATCTGATGCTTGGCGCCAATCCCAAGCGCGCGCGCGAGGAACAGCAGCAGAACTATGACCGCCTGATCCGCCTGTTCCCGAAGCTGGCCGAGCGTGCGAACCAGACTGCGCGTACCATGTCGGGCGGCGAGCAGCAGATGGTGGCGATCGGCCGCGCGATGATGTCGAACCCGGTGATCCTGATGCTCGATGAACCCTCGCTTGGGTTGTCGCCGCTTCTGTCGAAGGAACTCTTCCAGAACCTCAAGGCGGTTCGGGCGGCGGGGCTGGGTATCTTGCTGGTCGAACAGAATGCCAGACTGAGCCTTGCCATAGCCGATCGCGGATATCTGCTGGAAAATGGCACGATCCTGCGCGAAGACCGCGCCGAGGTGCTGCGCAACGATCCAGCGGTGCAGGCGGCCTATCTGGGTGGCGCGGCAGCGGCAGCGCCGGTCGCACGCAGGGCTTCGGCCTCGCAGCCAGAAGCACGATCCGCAGCCATTCCTGATATCCCCAGCGCCCGCCCGCGCCCGGTGGCAACGATCCCCGCCTCCAAACTGGCCGGTGTTGATATCTCGGCGCTGGTTGCCCGTGCCGGGGCGCGCGCGCACCGACCTGCGCTGCCCACTGTCGCGTCCAGCCCGGTGTTTGATGCAGATGCCCGCCGCGCGGTTCCTGCCTCGCGCTCTGACGCGTTGCGCGCGACGTTGGCCCAGATCGAAGCCTCTGCGCGCCAGACCAGAGCGCCCGTGCGAACGGCCCTGCCACCGCTGCGTCCCGCGCGCAGCCAACATACGACGGTGCCAGCAAGTCACGACACACCTTCCGCCCGGACCCGAGAGCGCACTCAGACACAAGATGCACCGCAAGCGCCCGGTGGAAAGGTTCAGGTCTGGCGCAAACGACCCGGCAGTTCACAGTTTGACAAGACGGAGTTTTGAGATGCTGGACAGCAAAGCCACACGAAGCCTGCGCGGCATGTATATCGATGGCCAGTGGAAACAGGCCGCCCGCAACTTCGCCGATCTCAACCCAAATGACGGCAGTTTGTGGGCCGAAGCGCCTGATGGCACCCGCGCAGATACCCGTGCGGCGATTGAGGCGGCGCATCGTGCGTTTCCTGCATGGGCGGAAATGAAATTTACGGAACGTGCGAAGTTCCTGCACCGTATCGCAGACGGGATCGAGGCCCGCGCGGCTGACTTTATTGCTGCCGCGCAGGCAGAAGGGGGCGGATGGTATGGAAAGGGCGCGTTCGAGGCGCATTACATGCCTGAAGTCTTCCGCTCGGCGGCAGCGAGTTGCTACGCCGCGCAGGGAGAGATCCTGCCAAGCGAATATGGCAAGCTCTCGACCGCGACGCGTTATCCGATGGGGGTGATTTCAGTGATCAGCCCCTGGAACTTTCCGGGCGTTCTGACCGCGCGCGGCTTTGCCTTTGCGCTGGCTGCGGGAAACACGATCGTGCTGAAACCCTCGGAAGATACGCCCTATATCGGCGGGATCTTCTTTGCCGAGGTGCTGGAACAGGCGGGTATCCCTGCGGGCGTGTTCAATGTGATCACCTGCGCGCGCGAGAGTGTGGCCGAGGTGGGCGACGAGATGGTCGAGCATCCACTGGTCAAGGGGGTGTCTTTCACCGGGTCCACGCCAGTGGGCCGCGCGATTGCGGCAAAGGCAGGGGCGCATCTGAAAAAGGCCTGTGTCGAGCTTGGTGGCAAGGACAGCCTGATCGTGCTGGAAGATGCCGATATGGAGCATGCAACACAGGCGGCAAATTTCGGCAGTTTCATGCATCAGGGCCAGATCTGCATGAGTGTTGAAAAGGTGCTGGTGCATGAAAGTATCTATCCGGAATTTCTGGACCGTTTCGCAGCCCGCGCGGCGCGGCTGAAAGTGGGCGACACCGCGGACAAATCCAATGTGATCGGGCCGCTGATCAATGATCGGCAAGTGGCGCGGGTCAAGGCGCAGCTTGATGATGCGCTGGCCAAGGGGGCAAAGGTTGTCGTGGGCGGCGGGATCAGCGGGCGGTTTGTCGAGCCCACGATCCTTTCAGATGTAACGCCAGACATGCTGATCTATCAGGATGAAACCTTCGGCCCGGTTGTGCCGGTGATCCCGTTTCGCACGGATGAAGAGGCGATCGCGCTGAACAATGACACCGAATATGGCCTGTCGGCCGGTGTCTTTACCCGTGACGAAGGCCGCGCCCTGGCGATTGCGCGCAAGCTTGAAACCGGAATGTGCCATGTCAATTGTTCCTCGGTCAATGACGAGCCGCATGTGCCGTTCGGCGGCTCCAAGGCGTCTGGCCTGGGGCGGCATGGCGGGCGCTGGTCGATCGAGACCTTTACCGAAACGCGCTGGATCACCCTTGACCGGG
>SKWJ01000413.1 GCA_007128995.1 Paracoccaceae bacterium | reverse complement strand
CTACTGAATACGATGGGCCAGAAAATCCGCGGTATACGCCGAGCACAGAACCTCACCCTCAGCGACGTAGCCAGGATGACCGGTCTCACCGAAAGTCTGCTGAGCCAGATCGAGAACTCCAAGGCGAACCCCTCCGTCACAACCCTGATGGCGATCTCGAAGGCGTTGAACACCCAGGTTGGAGTCTTCTTCGACCTGGCCAGTCAGGCCAGCAGCCCGGTGCTGCGCCAGAGCGAGCGCGAACTGGCCAATACCCATGTCACCGCAGGTGTTGACGGGATCGTCACTGGCCTTAATCTGGGAGTGGGTGCCAGCGTTGTACCCGGCGTGCCGCTGTTCACTTTGATCGACACATCGGAATGGCGTGTAACCGCGTTTTTCCGCGAAACAGATCTGCGCCATATCCGGCTTGGGGCCCCGGCGGATGTGTTTGTCCTGCAAGACTCGAACCGCCGTTTGCAAGGCCATGTCCATTCGATAGCCGCCGGCATCCGTTCGCAGGATGAAATCAGTGTGCTGGGCCTGCCGGTGGTGCCGTCTGCGCTGGATTGGGTGCGCGTCGCCAGCCGCTTTCCAGTTGAAATCGTGCTTGAAGATCCTCCGGATGATCTGATGCGACTGGGTGCTTCGGCGGCAGTTGTGATCCGGTCTGGTCATGAGTGATCCGGCCCAAGCCACCCCAAGACCCGGGCTTGTTGCTGTGTTGTGGCGTGAATTGCGCCCGTATGAAGGGCGGCTGTTCATGGCCACGCATATCGCCCTTTTGTGTGCGGCGACAGCCGTTATCGCGATGATGCTGCGCATGCCAGAGGCGCTGGTGGCCTGCTATCTGATCTTTTTCGCCTATAAGGACAATGCGGGCGAGGCGATCGTCATCGGGGTAGGCCTGATCTTTGCCGCAACGCTGGCCATCGGGATCGGGGTCGTGCTTCTGGGGCTGGTGATTGATGCACCGCTGCTTCGCTTTGCGCTGATCCTTGTGCTGACCTTTGGCGGTATGTTCTTGTGGCGCGCCAGCAGTATGGGGCCTGCATCCTACGCGCTGGCCTTCGTTCTGGCCTTCGTCCTGATGCTGGCGGACACTGTGCCCGTTCCCGAACTGCTGATGCGCGGAATGCTATGGCTTTGGGTTGTGGTGGCCGTGCCGATGGGCCTGCTGGTGCTCAGTAGCATCCTCTTTGGCCGCAGCCCCCGGACCCTTGCCCTGCGTGTCGTGTCCGAACGGCTGGACACCGCCGCCCGGATCGTCGCGGGCGAAGAGACAGTGCAATCTGCTGCACATCTGCTGGAAGAAGGTAATGCCGAGGCTTTGGGCTATGTGAAGATGGCGCAACTCATCGGTGAAATGCGCAGGGAACCGGCAGAGCGACTTCGTGCCGAGCTGGACACAAGCCATGCCATCCTGCGGTCAGCGGTCGCACTGGCAGAGAGCCGCGGCAGTGCAACGCCTGTCGCCGAAACCCTGCGCCATCTGGCCGAAGGCGCACAAGTTGAAACCAGTGCCGACCCTTTGGGCCGCGCCATCGCAGCCTTGCAGGCTGCCCGTGATCCGAACCAGACGCCCCGACCACCCGCCCCGGAGCCGTCTGCGTTTTTCAAACCCGATGCCTTCACCAATCCGGTCTATATTCACTTCGCGCTGAAAGTCGTGCTTGCCGTGGCCATTACCTACACTCTGGTTCTCGGGATTGATCTGTTTGATATCCATACTGCCATCGTGACCTGTTTCTTTGTCGCCCTTGGCACAGGTGGAGAGGTCTTTCACAAATCAAGCCTGCGGATCATCGGCTGTCTGGTGGGCAGTCTGATGGGGGCGCTGGCTGTGCTGTATGTTGTTCCACATGCCAGTGATGCGGGACATCTGTTTTTTCTGATCGCCTTTGGCAGCTTCGCTGCGGGTTGGGTGGCGCTGGGAACCTGGCGCACCCAATATCTGGGCTGGCAGATGGCCCTCGCCTTTTTCATTTGCGTCCTGCCAGGCTCGCCGCTGAATTTCGCGCCCAATACCGATCTGGCAGATGCTGGATATCGCATTCTGGGCATCCTTCTGGGCATTGCCGTAATGGGCGCTGTCTTTGCTCTGGTCTGGCCGGAAAGCGCAGAAGGCGCAGTTGCGCAGGAAACAGCGTTGTCTTTGCAGGCCACAGCGGCCACCTTGCGCTCAGCGAATACCGATCAGGGGCTTGCAGCCTGGACACATCTGGGCGCGGCGCGGCTGGCGGCCGAGGTGATGGGGTTTGAGCGACTGGGTGCACATCGCGCGGGAGCGCGTCGCCGCGCGCTGGTAGAACAGTTGCATGCCGCGCGCGCGCTGGCGCGCATGGCCCCGGCCCTTGCCGGTCAGCCCGGTTCCGCCGCCCTTGCTGATGAGGTCGCGGCCGCCGCTGCGGTTGCAGCGCAGCGCGCCGGGGCAAATTTTGCCCGTGATCTGTCTCGCGGCTTCAATCCTCAGCCGCTGTCCTCTAATATCGGGGAAGGGGCTGTGGTGCATGTGCAGGCCCGGGCCCGCGCGCTGCTGAGGGCCATTGCTGTGAAGGAGACGCCTGCATGATGCAAGCCGCCCCCCGAATAACCGATCTGCGAATAACCGTTCTGACACTACTGACCCTTGCTTTGTTGGCCGCGTGTTCAGAGGGAACAGTCCGCACCAGTTCTGACCCGGCCAGTCCGGTGGGTGATCGTCGCACGGACACCGGGGCCGCAGATTTCGGGCTTGATCCTGCCACGCTGCCACCCGGAACGCTGGATCCGCCGCGCGTGCAGGCGGGGCGGACCTACAGCCTGCCTGAACTGATCGATATCGCCCAGCGCACCAACCCGGCCACGCAGGCCGCCTGGTATCGGGCGCGCGCCGCCGCTGCTGGTGTCGGGGTGGTCGAGGCAACCTATCTGCCACAGATTTCGGCCAATGTGCTGGCGGGAGGGGTTCAGACATCGGCCCCGCGCGGGGGGGTGCCCGGAGTGGTGCCTGCCGGGCGGCTTACCGCCACCGGGGCAACCGTTGTGCCGAATATCGCCTTTGAATGGCTGCTGTTTGATTTCGGACGCCGCGACGCCGCGCGTCAGGTTGCGATCGAGGCGACAACCGGCGCCAACATCGCCTTTCAGGGCAAGCACCAGCAGGTGATCTTTGAAGTGACTGCTGCATTTTACCGCTACAATGCCGCACGCGCAGATGCGCGCATCGCGCGAGAGCGCGTCACCGATGCCCAGACCTTGCGCCAGATTGCAACCGCCCGTCGCAGCGAAGGGCTGGGCACAGAGGTTGATGTCGCCCAGACCCGCCAGATTGAAGCACGTGCGGTTTTCGACCGAACCCTTGCCGAAAACCGCGAACGCGACACCCGCGCACAACTGATGCGCGCAATGGGACTTGCACCAAACACCCAGATGCGCGTGGCCGATATTCAGGGCCGCCGTCTGCCGCGCAATGTGCCCCGGGATCTGGATCGGTTGATCGAGGCATCAGTGGCCCGGCGCCCGGATATACAGGCCGCCCTCGCCGCTGTGCGCGCCGCTGATGCCGGTGTTGATCTGGTGGATGCCGAACGCCGCCCGCGCGTGCTGGCAGTGGGCGAGGCCGGTCGAAGCTTTGGGCGGCTGACACTTGATGACAGCCGCATTCCGGGCCAGACAAGCCTGTCCTCCAGCCGACCGCAAAGCGCGATTGGCGTGATGCTGTCGGTGCCTGTCATGGATGGCGGGTTGCGCACAGCGCGGCGCGAACAGGCCATGGCGCGGGCCGCTGCCGCCGAGCGTGATCTGGAAGTCCTGCGCAATCTGGCCGCCACCGAGATTGTCGAAGCCTATGATCTGTTGCAGACCAGTTTGTCGGGCTTTGCTGCGGCCGGTACGCTGGTGGAGGCTGCGGAAGAAACGTGGAAAGCCGTTCTGGGGTTTTATGAGAACGGACTGGCAAGCCTGACAGAGGTTTCGGTCGCAAAGACTGCGTTCAACGATGCGCAGCGCATCCGCGCAGATGCCCGGTCCAATGCCTTCATCGCTGCGGCGGCACTGGCTTTCTCGACAGGTGATCTGACCAGTCGCGACCGTGCCCCCTGACGCACAGGATGGCTGCGATCCATGCGTTGCGCGATACATGGACGGTGAGAGGGGGCCGCGCCTTTATTGACAGCCCATTCTGCACAGTCTCTCTCAACCCGGCGACAGAAGCATGACGAAAACCCGCTTCCGTAGGCTGATCGTTTTCGGTAGATCGTCGGCAAAGCCCTAAGGAACACGATGTCTGACCGCTTCGACCCGTTGGCAGATCCTGCCGCAACTGTTGCGCGCTTTCCCCACCTGCGGCACGCCCCGGCCAGCGCGCGCAACCGCGCACCCATAGCCGCAGCACTTGTAGAGGTGCTGCCTGCACACAACTCCACGATACTGGAAATCGCCTCTGGAACAGGAGAACACGCGCTGTGGATGGCGCGGAGCCTGTCGCAGGTAACATGGATACCAAGCGAGGCCACGCGAGAAGGGTGTGCTGCCATCGAGGACTGGCGCGCGCTGTGCCCAGACCTTGCCGCGCGGGTACTGCCGCCAGTGCTGATCGATGCCGCCCGCCCGCCATGGCCGGGTGACAGCGTTGAGGCCGTCTTTGCAGCAAACCTGACCCATATTGCCCCCTGGTCTGCGACGCAGGGCCTGATTGCAGGCGCTTCCGCGCGGCTGGGGCAGGGCAGCCTGCTGCTGATCTATGGTCCGTTCAACGAAGCTGGCAGGTTTACCGGCCCCGGAAACGCCGCATTTGATGCCGATCTGCGACTGCGTAATCCGGATTGGGGCCTGCGCCACCGCGAAGAGATCGATGACCTTGCCAATGCATCTGGTTTCATCTGCGAAGCGAACCGACATATGCCTGCCGACAATCGGCTGCTGGTCTATCGTCGGGTGTGACCGTCGCGGCAGCTGTAGGAAAACTGTGCCGATCAGCGCGGCCTGTTCCGGGACGAGGACGCGATGTCATGCATAAAGTCGATCTAAACTGTCGGAAATAGATTGATTTCTGGGCGCGGGACGTCTAGGCATATGTCGAGCAAAAGGATCTCAGGATGCAAACTGCCGCTTGTGCTGCGCGTCACGCTTCGACCAACTTCGCGCATGAACCGGCGCTGATGCTGTTGCGCGTGTTGATGCGTCAGTGCCGGGCGAAAGCGCGGGTCGAGGTGTTCGAGACATGCCGCCTGTTGCTTCAAGACCCGCGTGACGGGGCGCAGGACTACGCAGATGCGCTGCTTCGGATTCTCTCGACGGCACTGCCGAAGCCGCCAGTGATCCACGAGTTGCGCGCGCAGGAACGCTCTTTTGATGAAAACTGGCTGCTTGCGTTGTTTGCTGCGATCGCGCGTGATGACCGGGCCAGTGCGTCATTTCTGTTGCGTGCACGCTTGCCGATGGCGCTGCGCCGACCGGTCGGTTGGCTGGCCGGCCAGCTTGTGCTTCGCATGCAGGCCATGACTGACGGAAATCCTCAAGATTAGAATCTTTCTAAATATCTCTTGCAGGACACCGGATGGTGCACTATCTGTTTTCGCAAGCGGATAGCCAGCCAGATGCCAGCCAATTCCGCGTTGTCGTTTTCTCAAGACTTGCAACGCGAAAGAGAGGGGTCATGACCCAGACTGCTGAACAACTGACACCAAGCGCCAAAGAGGCGATTTGCGAAGCGCTGAACCAGACAGTGGCCGAAACCGTTGTCACCACCATGTTGGCGCAGAATTTTCATTGGAATGTCACCGGAATGGCCTTTGGCCCTCTGCACGATCTGTTCCAGAAAATCTATGAAGATCATTTCACGGCTCAGGATGATCTGGCCGAACGTATCAAGGCACTTGGCGGGCATGCGGAAGGGCAACTGTCGGTGATGCTCAAGCGCTCCAAGGTGGGCGAGCATGATGGACATGCTGACGCGGCGACGATGATCTCGACCCTCGCCACGGCACAGGAAACACTCGCGGCAACTCTGGCCGGTGCTGCAGCGGTTGCAGAAGATCATGGTGACCTGCTGACACAGGACCTTGCGATCGCGCGTGGGCAGGTGCACGAGAAATTCGTCTGGCTGCTGCGGGCACATCTGGGCTGAGTGCGGCGCGTCATCACTTGGTCAGGATCAGTTTGCCTGCGCGGGTTATTCTGAGCATATAGATTTGCCCGTCCAGCTTGATATGGGCTGTATTTCCACCCTCCATAAGCGCTTGTGCCTGGTGCTGTGGGATATCTTCGGGCGGGGGTGGCTGAACGGCTTTCAGCGGGCGGATCTGATCAGACATGGTGCGCAGGCCCGCACCCGGTTACCGGGGCAAGGCAGGAGTGATCGGTGCACATCTGGCGCGTTCCTTGAGCTGTTACGTGATGCGCCGGGCTGACAATAACTGGCTGGGCAGCCAAATCCTGACAGAAACAGTAGGTAATGTCAATCGCACCCCGGTGCCTGTTCTGGGTCGAGTGGAGCAACGCAGTCGCAGATGCGCAGGCGGACTCGCGTGCCCAGATCGAAGGTCACACCTGTGCCTGACAGCACGACCAACTGTCGGTCGCCATCCTGCACCCAGTAAAGCTGGTCATGTCCGCGAAACTCGCGCGCGACAATCTCGGCGCTGCTTGCGGGGTCTGCATTCAGCAAGATCTGTTCTGGACGCAGCGACAGGCTGATGGAGCCCTGTGCGGGGCGCGACAGATCCAGCGTTCCGAAACTTGTATGCACCTGACGGTCTTCCGCAACCCCCTCGACAATGTTCGAGCGCCCCATGAACGAGGCCACGAATTCAGACACCGGGTTGCGATAGACGTGATCAGGCGTGCCGATCTGGACCAGCCGGCCGTCCTTCATGACCGCAATCCGATCCGCGACGGCCATTGCTTCTTCCTGATCATGGGTAACCAGAATCGCCGCAGATCCGGCCGCTTTGAGCAGGTTGCGGACGTCTTGCCGGGTCTCGATCCGCATCGCGGCGTCAAGGTTCGAGAAGGGTTCATCCAGCAGGACAAGGGGCGGCGCAATTGCCAGAGTTCGCGCGAGGGCGACGCGCTGTTGCTGCCCGCCTGAGAGTTCATGCGGCCTGCGGCTTCCAAACGCGCCAAGGCCCACCAGTTCCAGCATCTCGCGGGCGCGGCGCTCCGCATTGGCCCGCGATCCGCGGCGCAACCCGAATTTCACATTCTCAAGAACGTTCAGATGCGGAAACAGCGCATAGTCCTGAAAAACAAAGCCGATCCCGCGATCTTCGGGTGCGCTGTGGGTGATGTCGCGTCCATGCAGAAGGATCTGTCCTGCATCGGGTGCTTCAAACCCGCCAAGCATGCGCAGGCAGGTTGTCTTGCCGCATCCCGAGGGGCCCAGAAGCGCCAGCATTTCTCCATCCTGCAGGGTAAAGGCCAGCGCATCCGCTGCGATTGTTCCGCCCGACGCGAAGCGCTTGCCAAGTCCCGTGACAGAGAGCAGCGGGCCAGCGGGTTCGGCGGCGCTGGCTTTGGGCAAGGGTCGGGTTTCTGTAATCGGACTGTACAACATGGCGCTCCCTTGCTGTTTCCGCGCGCTTCTCGCCGATCCGGGTGTCACGAGAGGCGCGTGCCAGAACAGGCAGGCCTGCGCCACTTCAGGGCGTTGTTTCGCGATGCGTGGCGCAATCTGCCCTGTGCTGCGGCCTCATGGACGAAAATTTCCGTGCAGGGTCTAACCGCCCAGCGGCCAGCGCGATCGCGCTGGCCTTGATTGTCCGGTTTTCAGGGCAGGATCAGGGGAAGCCGACGCGGTCCCAGATGCTGATCGCCAAGGCCTGATTTGTCCCGTAGACAGCCTTGTTGGTGTCACTGCGCGTGAAATCGGCCCAGTCGCGCATAGGGCCAGTGATTGTCACGCCCTCGACCACCGGCCATTCATTGTTCTGATCTGCAAGGATCGACTGAACGGTCGGCGAGGTCAGGAACTCGATCAGGGCAACAGCATTTTCCGGGTTTGGTGCATTTGCCAGCACACCCATGCCAGAGATATTCACATGCGTGCCACGATCATCCTGATTGGGGAAGACCGGCAGGACGCGGGCTGCGGTTTCGCGGTCAGACGGATTCTGCGAAGTTTGCAGACGGCCCCAGTAATAGCTGTTGGCAACGGCAAGATCACATTCGCCAGCGGCAACGCCGCGAATCTGGTCTGTATCGCCGCCCTGCGGTTGACGTGCCAGATTGCCAAGCAAACCCCGGGCCCATTCCTCGGCGCCCTCTTCACCATGCACCTCGATCATCTCGGCCATGAGCGACAGGTTGTAGATATTCGAGGATGACCGCAGGCACACAGTCAGTCCCAGATCGGGATCGGCCAGATCTTCGTAAGAGGTCACATTTTCCGGACGGCCATTTTCAACGTTGTAATAGATCACGCGGGCGCGTGTGGTCACGCCGAAAAACAGACCATCAGGGTGGCGCATGTCAGCGGGCACCCGCTCTTCCAGCACATCGCTTTGCACCGGCTGAAACAGATCACGTGCGACCGCCATATGCAGGCGGCCTGCATCCACGGTCCAGAACACATCGGCAGGGCTGTTGACGCCTTCGGCTTCGATGCGGGCGACCAGTTCATCGCCAGACGCCTCGATCAGGTTCACCGTGATCCCGGTGGCCTCAGTGAAGGCTTCGAAGATGGCGTAATCGGTGTCGTAGTGGCGCGACGAGAACAGGTTGACCTCATTCGCGAAGGCGGGAAGTGCGACACTCAGTGCGAGGGTCGAGACGGCTGCGATTCGCAACATGGAGAAACTCCTTTGATTGATCCATGCCTGCCTGGGGCGCAGCTCGCCCGCTGGGTCGGCCATTCGGACAGGACGATACCTGCCACGGCGTTCACCTAGCCCATTTCTCAATGGTTGACAAGAATGCTCAACATTTCGTAGAGAAAAATTCACCGCTGATTTGAAAGCTGATCATGACCACCACCCCGGACTTGCACCCTCGGCCGTCGGGCCTGTCGCGTTGGCGACTATCGCCCTGGACGACCGTTTCACTGCTGATTATCGCTGTCATCCTGCTGCCGATCATCACTGTGCTCAGCCGGGTTTTCGTGTCATCCGGCGGCGTCTGGGAGCAACTCGCAGATACGGTGCTGCCGCTTTATGTGCAGAATTCGCTGATCATGGTCGGGGGTGTGCTGACCCTTGCCACGGTTATCGGGGTCACTACCGGCTGGCTGGTGGCAGCCTATGACTTTCCGGGCCGCCGAATTTTCGAATGGGCCTTGATGTTGCCGATGGCGATGCCCGCCTATGTGATCGCCTATGTCTATTTCGACCGGCTGAGCTATTGGGGGCCGATCCAGACATGGTTGCGCGGCATGTTCGGCTGGGGGCGGGGCGATTACTGGTTCCCGCAGATGGCCTCCTTGCCGGGGGCGGTCGTGCTGATGGCGCTTGTTCTTTATCCATATGTCTATTTGCTGTCGCGCGCGGCCTTCCTCGGCCAGTCGCAGGACATGATGGATTCTGCCCGCGCGCTGGGCCATAGCCGCGCGCGCGCCTTTCGGTCCGTCGCGCTGCCCATGGCCTGGCCTGCGATCGCAGCCGGAGCGGCCTTTGTCGCGATGGAGACGCTGGCGGAATATGGTGCGATGGTGCATCTGGGTGTGCAGACCATGACCACAGGCATTTTCCGAACATGGTTCGGGCGCGGGTCGCCGATTGCTGCATCCCAGCTTGCCGCGCTGCTGGTGTGTTTTGTCGCGACCGCGTTTCTGATCGAGCGCGTCATTCGGGGCAGTCGGCGGTTTGACACCAACCGCGGTGGGCGCTCGCGCGCGCTCAAGCGTATGTCGCTGGGGCGCGGGCAGGCGGGGCTGGCAGCGCTGATCTGCTCGGTTCCTGTCTTGCTGGGCTTCCTGCTGCCAGCGGGTGAGTTGCTGCGCCTGTCGATTATCGCCGGTGATCCGTTCTGGGGGCCGCGTTTCTTCGCCTTCATCCGCAACAGTGTTCTGCTGGCGGGCGGGGCTGCGCTGATTCTGATATGTCTTGCAATTTTCCTAAGTTACGCGCGGCGTCAGCAGGGGGGCTTGGCCATCAGCGCGGCGATGCAGGCCGCGTCGATGGGGTATGCGATGCCTGGCGCCGTGATCGCGGTCGGTGTGCTGGTGCCGCTGGGGTATTTCGACAATACTGTCGACAGCTTCATGCGGGCGAATTTCGGCGTTTCAACCGGGCTGTTGCTGAGCGGGACCATCGTCGCGCTTATGTTTGCCTATGTCGTGCGCTATCTGGCGGTCGCGTTGAAAACCGTGGACACGGCCTTTCAGCGCATCCCGAACAGCATGGATGACGCAGCCAGAAACCTTGGCGAAGGGCCGCTGGGCGTGTTGCGCCGGGTTCATGTCCCGCTGTTGCGCCGGGGTGTTCTGGCTGCATCGATCTTCGTTTTTGCCGATGTGATGAAAGAATTGCCTGCGACCATCATCTTGCGGCCCTTCAATTTTGATACATTGGCGATCCGCACCTTTCGTCTGGCGCAGGACGGGCGGTTGGAAGAGGCCTCTACCTCGGCGCTGCTGATCGTCGCGGTAGGGATTTTGCCTGTCATCATCCTGAGCCGGGCAATGAATCGCTGACGCGCGCGCTGGACGCTGGTCCGGCTGCACTCGAAACCCGCCCGACACCCACAGGAAAGACTGATCTGACACTCAGCTTCTGCTTGCGCTGGATGAGATGTCTGGTGCCGGCATCTGGGGACGCGGGTCTTGCGTGACCCGTTCTGGCTCTGATGTCCAGCAATCGCACATCACCCCGACATCGGGACCCTGCGTGTCAGGTGGCGAACGCTAGGGCGACCTTGCCATCTTAGTCTGTCCTGAGCAGTCGCTGCAGCAGCCTCCTTGGCTTCAGCCCCGCGAGAACGAGCAGGGCAAGGGCAATCCCAAGCAGTGTGGCGCTGCCCGGTCTTTCGATAAAGACCATCGGATCACCGCGCGACAAGAGCATCGCGCGGCGAAAATATTCCTCGATCATCGGTCCCAGTACAAAGCCAATGAGCAGCGGTGCTGGCTCGAACCGCCACAGGCGCATGGCGTAGCCCAGCAGCCCGAACCCGAGTGTCAGCCAGACATCGAACAGATTGAGCCGCAGGCTGTAGACGCCAAGGCAGATCAGGACGGCGACACTCGGGTAAAGCATCGCATGCGGTACACGCAGGATACGCGCCCAGAGCCCGACCAGCGGAATGTTCAGGACCAGCAGCATCAGATTGCCGATCACGAAACTTGCGACCAGCCCCCAGAACAGGGACGGGTGATCTGCGATCAGACGCGGTCCGGGCGTTATGCCATGGATCATGAGCGCGCCCAGCATCAGCGCCATGGTCGTGCTGCCCGGAATCCCAAGGGTGAGCGTTGGAATGAAGGCTGTCTGCGCGGCAGCGTTATTGGCCGCTTCTGGCACCACGACGCCTTCGACCGCGCCATGTCCGAACTGATCGCTGTTGCGGGATATGCGCTTCTCGACAGCGTAGCCCACGAATGAGGCGACGGTCTGACCGGCGCCCGGCAAGGTGCCGAAGAACGACCCCACAGCGCTGCCGCGCAGGGCCGGGCCGGGCACGCGCGACCAGTCATCCCGTTTGGGCATGAGGCTGCGGAAGTTGAACGGCTGTGACGCCTTCTGCAGGGTGTTTCCGCGGATCGAGGCGATGACCTCTGACACCCCGAACAGGCCCATTGCGACCACGACAAGGCCGATCCCGTCGCGCAGGTCCGGAATGCCCCCGGTGAAACGTGTCGCGCCCGAATTCACGTCCACGCCGATCGTACCCAGCAACAACCCGAGGCAAACCATCGCCAAGCCCCTGACAATCCCACGTCCCCCGACGACAGTGGCGGCGACAAGCCCAAGCACCATGACGGCGAAATACTCGGCAGGTCCGAATTGCAAGGCAAAGCCAGCGAGGGCAGGGGAGAGCAGGGCCATGACGATCACACCCACGATACCGCCGACGAATGAGGCAATCGCCGTCAACACCAGTGCCACGCCCGCGCGCCCTTTCTGCGCCATGGGAAACCCGTCAAGCGCCGTGACCGAGGCCGAAGGCGTGCCCGGAACATTCAGCAGGATCGATGCGGTAGACCCACCATATTCCGCGCCGTAATAGACACCCGCGAGCAGGATCAGTGCAGCCTCTGGTGGCAGGTGAAACGACACGGGCAGCAACATGGCCACGGCGGCCAGCGGCCCGATGCCGGGCAAAACACCGACGAATGTGCCAAGAAGCACCCCGACAAAGCAGACCGTCAGCATTTCAAGCGTCGTTGCGGCTGCAAAGCCCAGTGCAAGGTTTCCGAGCAGCTCCATCATCCGGCCCCGAAGGCGCGGATGGGCAAACGCAGGCCAAGCAGAAACACAGCCCAGACGCCGATGGCAACGCCCAGCGCAAGACTGGTGCGACCCAGCCATGGCAGGTCACCGATCACGGTTGTCATCGCCAGCACAGTTCCGAAGACAGCCGGCAGCAATCCCAGTCGTTCGGTCAGAACCGAAAATGTGGCGATGGCCACGCCGACGGCGACCAACGCATGCAGATCGGGGCGCGGAACCCGTTCTGCGGGCTGTAGAAGCCCCTGTACCAGCGCAACCGCCCCAAGGATTGCAAGGATCAGGCCCAAACCCAGCGGCAGGGCCCCGGGGCCAAGCCTGCGCAGGGTCCCGAGATCGAGGGTCAGCCATGACCCGGCTGCAAATGCCATCCCGATGGCGACGAGCGCCAAAGGGCCAAGGGCATCTGTCAGGCGTGCTCTGTCCAACTTGTCACTCCTGTCTTCAAGGTGAATTCAGGCCCATCATAGCTGACGGGAACGGTGATCGCGCCAGACGCGATCTGTGCAGCGATCGCCGAGATTGCGTTGCGGTGGGTTTTTTCCAGATCGGGATGCAGGGACAGGCCTACGAAACCGCCCCCGTCTGCAAGGCCCATCTCGATGATACTTCGGGGCACGTGGCCAGCAACCATATCCGTGATCGCACGGATCACGGCCTGGTTGATCTGTGCCAAGGCAGAGGCACAGAAGACATCCGGGATCATCTCGACCCAGTCCAGCGCATTGCCGATCTGGCGCATTCCGCGCTCTTGGCAGGCTGCAATTGCGCCATCACGCGCAGCGTTCAGCATCGTGAACAGCACATCCGCGCCTGCCTCTGCCTGGGCGCTGGCCCAGTGGCGCGTCACGGTGCTGTCGTCTTGCGTGCCGCAAAAGGCAGTCAGAACCGGCATGTCCGGGGCAGTATGGCGCACGCCGCCCACGAAGGCCGCGCGCCCTTTCAGACCCGGTTTTACCCGGTGGCCGGACAGATGGGCGACTGTGCCAGTCTTGCTGATGCGCGCGGCAAGGACCCCCGCCAGAAAGGCCGACTCTTCTTGCCGCATGTCATAGCTTGCAAGGTTCTTGCCAAGATGCGCGCCCTGCACGATGGCAAAGTGATGATCCCTGTACTCTGCCGCGATTTCGGGAACAGCAAGGTTTCCTTGTCCGCCGACAAAGACCAGACCGTCCACGCGAGTGAGGCTGTCGCGCAAGGCATCACGGATCACGGCCTGATCATAGGGGACCCCTTGTATGACCGACAGGTCTGCAAGGCCGTGGTCGCGCGCTGTATCCACCCCTGCGAGCGCGCTTGCATTGAAGCCACGATCATCGACCTCGCCGACGAAAAAAACAGCAATCCGCATATCCGGCTCCTTAGCGTGCGGCTTCGACCATGGGGGCCCATGCAGCATACTGATCCGCCACAAAGGTGCTAAAGGCCGCGCCATCCATTGGCACGCGCACAATGCCCCAGGTGTCGAACTGGGCTGTAATTTCGGGCGCGGTCATGATGTCGGTCAGGGTTTCGTCAAGCTGTGCGGCGATGGCTGGATCAAGCCCCGCAGGGGCCGAGAAGCCGAGCCAGTTTTCCGCGATCAGATCAAGCCCGGCCTCGCGGAATGTCGGAACATCTGGCAGGGTTTCCAGCCGCTCGGGCGCGCTGACTGCCAGAGGAATGGCCACGCCTTCCGTCACGAGAGGCAGGTTTTGCGGAACCGCATCAAAGCTCAGCCCGATAACGCCTGCGCGCAGATCCAGTTGCATGGGCCCGGACCCCTGATAGGGGATGTGCTCCATCTCGGTTTCTGACAGGGCCCCGAAGCGCGCACTGACGATATGTCCCCAAGACCCGACACCGGATGTGCCATAATCGAGCGTTCCCGGCGCGGCCATTGCGCGCGCGATCAGGTCGTCAAGGGTATCGACGCCCAATTCGGCCCCGGCAAACAGCGCCAGATGGACCCCGCCGATATAAGAGACATGTGTGAAATCCGTGATCGGATCATAACCCGCATCGGGAAACAGGGTTGGCGCGACGCTGAAGGGTGTCAGGTTCGACAGCATCAAGGTATGGCCATCTGCGGCAGCCTCCTTGAGCGCGAGCGCGGCGACAGTTCCGCCGGCGCCGGGGCGGTTTTCGACGATAAAGGGTTGGCCAAGGCGCTCTCCAAGCTGATCTGCAAGCAGACGCGCAACCAGATCACTGGACCCACCGGGTGGGAAGGACACAAGAATGCGGACCGGACGCTCCGGCCACCCTTGTGCAACAGCAGGCAGGGCAGCGGCGGCAAGTGCAGCAGCAGAACAGATCAGAAATGTGCGACGCAGTGTCATGACAGGCTCCAGTTAGGTATGAAATTCATATTTCACCAAAGGCGCATGAGTCGGGGTTTTTGCGCAACAAGAAATCATGGTTTCATACAAAAATGGCGGAGATCAGGTGATTTCTGCTTGTATTCGCCGCCATAACGCGGATCATTGATGCAAAATTGAGCAATCGTGAAACTGGAGTTCCATAATGGCAGGCCCGAGTGAGTCTGAACAATCCTTTCTGGAGCGGGTTCGCCGATCATTGCCCGACCTGCACCCGGCGGAGCGAAAGCTGGGCGAATTTCTGACACAGTTTCCCGGCGAGATCGCGAGTTACAATGCACAGGAGCTTGCGCGACTTGCGGATGTGTCAAAGGCCACGGTTTCAAGGTTTGTCAGGCGTCTTGGCTTCGAGAATTACGAGGAAGCGCGGCGCATGGCGCGTGATGAAAGCCGAACCGGCTCTCGGCTGTTTCTGGCGCATCCCGAGGGCGTCTCTGCACCCGTGCATCCCGGTATCGCCGAAGAGGTCGATAACCTAGAGCGCAGCTTCAGCCAGATCAGCCCGGATCAGATTGACGCTGTTGCGGCAGAATTGCTGACAGCGCGCCGTGTCTGGCTGGTCGGGTTTCGGATCTCGCAGTCTTTTGCGACATATCTATACTGGCAGTTGCTGAAAGTGCTGCCCGATGTCGTGGT
>SKWJ01000343.1 GCA_007128995.1 Paracoccaceae bacterium | reverse complement strand
GACTTCGCCCGACACCAATGGCGAGGAGAGCGACTGGCAGGCCAGCGTCGTGCAGAGTTTTGCCAGGACCAAAAGCCGCCCGGCCTGCCGGCTTGTGCGCTATACCATGCCCGCGGGGCTGGAACATTTTGAGCGCGCCACCGTAATCCCGCAAAGTGCGGATCAGGATATCACGCTGATCGGGCTGTGCGGGGTCGATCTGAAAGTACAGGACTGGCATGATCAGGATGCGAAGTTGCGCGATGCCCTGATCCTTGGTTTCAGCGGTGCGCCCGGCAACGCGGTTGTCGATGGCGGTCGGCCGATTATTCTGGACCCGGACACGACCTACCGGATCGAGATTGACTGGGACTATCAGAGCTGGGTCGGCCAGCAGGACACGGACAACGCCCCCGCCATGCCCCCCGAGAGCGAATGGCAACCCGGAGAGACCCAGATCTTCCGTTTCCGCACTGCTGCTGAAGGAACGCTTGATGAAGCACTTCAGGACGGCCCCAATGAACATATCTTCAATCCACGCGATCTGAACCGCTACCTGCTCGAGGTTGAGCCAGAAAACGGGGCTGAGGTGCATTTCACGGATGATCCGGTGGTCTTCCACTTCGCGCACAATCACGTGCCCAACCTGTTGGCGCAATATCAGCGTGCGCTTGACGTCGAGATCAAACGGACCGATCCACCACCCATGCCTGACAATTCTCAACTTGATAGTGCGCGCCAGCCGCTGGAGGGCGATCTGAACTGGTTTGACCTGCCGCAGGACCTCTTCATCCCGCGCGACCAGCGCCTTGCGAAAGCACTTGCCGACGCGCCTTGCCTGCCCGAAGATGCTGCGCCTGTGAATGGCGGCAGCCTTGCGGGCGACTTCCCGCTTGCGCCGCGCGCGATGTATGACGCAGACCTGATCGCGCACCGCGTCGCTGACGGCTCTGGGCGGGTGACCATTCATTCCAGCCGCTTCATGACCTCGCGCTACGCAAATCCAGACGCCATGATCCGCGCGCTGGGCTTCAGGACTGATGGCACCGTATCCGCGATCACAATGGCCGAGATGGTGCTGGGGGCGGATCACACTGTCCCCAGCGACACGACCCCGCCCTCGGACAGTGCATTTGACGCGGCCTTGAACGGGATGGGGCTTGGAACGCTTGGCCTGCCCGATGCGCCGCGCGCGTTCCAGATCTGGCAGGCGGATGCAGGGGGTGCGCTGCGCATGGTCGCAGTGCTGATCGACGCGGTAGAGCCGCTGCGCCGCAAGGCCAGCGTGCTGCAAAACGGCAAGGTCACGCGCGTCACCCGCTGCCGCCCGCTGTTGGGCCGGATCGGACAGACGAGCTTTGCGCTCGCCCGGGAAAACCGCAACAGCACGCGGCTGCTGTTCATTGCGCCTGACGGTTTCAATGCCCCGCAGCAGGATGCGGATTTCGAGCTGCATTTCGACACCAGCGACGGGGTGCTGATCGGGCGCAGATATCTGCGTGCCACACCGCTTGTCCATGACATAGAGGGGTTCTGAGATGGCTGTTCTTGTCACGCCCGGCCTCATGAACCTGCAGGCCCAGTTCATCGCTCCGGGCGACAGCCATGCAAAGTTCGGGACACATCTGCGCATCGGACATCATCCGCTGATGGGACTGCCGACCCTGCCTTTTGTGATCGACCGTCTTGACCTGCCCGAACGCGGCCTGAAAGCGCAACCGGTGATGCGCGAGGATGCGGTTTTTCTCAACGCGGCCGGTCAGGTTCTGACGCCGCCCTTCCAGTTGCAGCCGGGCGAGGAGATCACGATCCGACTGCCGACCGGCGCGAATATCCTGCCGCTCTGGGCCGAAATTCTGGTCGATCCGGGTGAACTTGCGCCGCGCGCACAGGCCTGGCTGCGCTCGGTCGGCCATGAAGATGCGCTTCTGGGCAGCCGGTCAGCGCCCCCCTATGCCTTCGCGGGCACCGGCCTTGTGCGGCTTGGCATTGCGAGCGAGGGTGGCGGCTGGGTTTCTGGCATCCGGTGGTTCAATGCGCAGGATCTGCTGTCCCAGCATGACTGGCAGAGCATCGAGGTCGTGAATCTGCCGCATCCGGGCGGGATGCGCTATGCTGCGCTGCAAGGCTGGGAAGCATTGTGCGCGGCGCGTCGCGACCGTCAGGCGCCACTTCGCCGACCGCTGCAGGACACTGACGGCGCACCCGCGCCGATGGCAGCCCCTGCCTTTTCCATGAGCGAAGAGCGCCAGCGCGTTGGCAGTTTCATGCAGGAACTCGCGCCGATCCTTGACGATCTGATCACGCAACCCTTGCCCCAGACTGCGCAGGTTATCAATCGGGTGATGACCAAAGATGATGGCAGCCCGGTGTCCGAGGACGGAACCGGCACGCTGAAACTGCAAAGCCTGCCGCTTTTCCTGCAGGCGCAGCTTGATCCGGGTGTGGCCAGCTATTGCGGCTACAAGACGCTTGATCAGGGCGCTGGAAAAACACCTGCGCATCGGTTCAGTTTCTATCGGCTGTGGGGGGTCTTTCCGATCCCTGACCGGCCCATGCTGATGGCACTGGACCGCAGCGGCAGCGCGTTTCCAACGCTTGTCAATGGCTTTCTGTCTGCCAATGAAGCCATGCCGCGCGATGCGGTCGAGCGGGACTGGTCCCATCGCGTCGGCGCGCTGCTGGAAAAGCTTGGGATAAGCCATAGCGTCAAGCTGCCATCGGGCGGGTATCTGGGGTTCACCGCGCTGGCCGTGGCCGATCACGCCGCGCCACTGGACCCTGTTCCCGCGCCGCTGTTGACCATCCCGCGGCATCGCCACTGGTTGCCTGCCAGCCTTGACGCCCCGCGCCGCGTGACCGAGACCGGGGTCAACGGGCTGGTTGGTGCGGCTGGTCTGGCCGCGACGCGCCGCCAGCCACCAAGCGGGCCGGATTATGTTGCGCAGAACACCGAACTTGATCGCGGGACTGGCCGCTGGCGCGCGCTGATCGTGCCGTCGCTGCCCATTTCCGATGCGGTCTTGCCCTCTGACATGCCCGCCCAGCCGCATCAGGGCTTCCTTTCTGATCCGGCGACAGGGCCAGGACCATTTCGCCTCTATGCTGCGCAGATGGATCCGAATGGGCGCTTTTCCCCTTGGGCAAGCCGCCTTGGCGCCGCCGGCCCGCGCCCGGGCCCGCCGCGCCCGACCTTGCAGGCCGCCTACACACAACCTGCAATCAGCACCGGCAGCCATGTGGGACAGATCACCGCAACCATACCGCTGCCGGGACCCGAGACCCTGGCTCCGGGGGGTTTTCCACTCTCGCATGCGGTGCTGACGGCGCGGCTTGACGGGGCACATTTCCTGACCCTTGAAACGTCGGTGACCGCTGCAACCCAGATCAATGCCGAACCGGTGCCGCAGCCTGTTCCTTCTGGCTACCAGCCGCCCACGCCGCAAGATGGGCTGCGCATCCGGTTCGAGGGTCCTGAACTCGTACCCCTTGAGACCCGGAAGATGGAGCTCACAGCGATCTGGGTGGACGCGCAAAGCCAGATGTCAGAGCCGTCCGAGCCTGCACGGCTGACACTGCATGACCCGTATCCGCCGGTGCCGATGCCGCAGCCAGATATCCTCGATTACGCAGCGCGTCCCGATGCGACGGGGCATGCCTGGGTCGAGCGTCGCTGGTCCCCGGCCGGAGGCCAGGTTCACTACGCCGTCTATTACGCGGATGAAAACCGGCTGCGCGAATATCTGCGCAGTGCCAGCGGCGCAGACGCGGCCGCGCTTCTTGCCCAGCTTGAGGGCGAAGCAGATCTGGCCGCGCGCGCAGGGCTCTTGCGCGCGGCGCAGGCGCTGTTTCCCGACTACCTGTTCGAGCGGCTGCTGGATGCGGTCCAGCCGGTCCCGGGCAGTTCTGATCTGGAGTTCCGCCATGCGCTGTCTGGCGCCTTGCGTGTGCTGAGCGCCTACAAGATCGTGCCCGAATCTGCTGCCACGACCGCACGCCCTGACCTGACCGAGGTCGATACGATATTCTATGCCGTGCCCAACAGCGACCCGCCAGCCCAGCCGGTCATCCGCGCCGCGCAGGTGGACCCGGCCCCCGGCGAGCCGGATCTGGTGGTGGAACTGACTGTCACCCTGAACCCGGACCCCCGCCCGGGCCAGCAGGTGCGGCTCAGGCGCACGCGGTCAGGCCAGCCTGATGCGCTGATGAATCCCATCATCGGCACCGCCGCGTTCACGGCAAGCGACGGGGGCGCGCAGGTCGCTGTGTTCCGTGACACGGGCGCGGCGCTGATCGCGCCACAGGCGCAACTGCAACCCTTTATCAGCTACGCCTATCTGGCCGAAGCGCAAGGCCCGCCCGAGCCGGGCTCTGCGGCGTCAGCAGGCGGCGAAGTGCCGGGGCTCTGGAGTACGCCAAGCGCCGCCGTCACCTGTATTCCGGTCCCGTCCGAGGCCCCGCCCGCGCCGACGCTCAGCGATGTGTCCGGCACAGCCCTTGCAGGAGGCACGGAAGGATTGACGCTGACCTTTACGACCCCGGTCAATCTGGTTCCAACCTCTGAGGGGCCGTGGATAATCCGGGCCGAGGAATGCCCGCCCGATGGACCTGCGCGCGCGCTCATGGACGGCCCGGCACAGGCTGGGACCAGTTTCATCATCACAGCCTTCGGCGACGTGACCCCGGAAGGCACCGTGATCAAGGTGCGTGTGATCGACCCGCTTGGCCGGGCCAGCCCACCGACCGTTTTTGACGTCTAGCAAAGGAGCTTGCGATGACCAGCCTGAGCCCTGCGCCTGCTTCTCTTGGCCTTGCCTCGCCAGTGCTCGGGCCGTGGTTCGAGCAGATTGGCGATGACGATGATCCGCTGGAGCTTCCCGCGCCGGGACGCGATCTGTCTTGCACGATCACGCTTGATCCGCAGGTCAGATGGCTTGCCCCGGCCTCCGGGCTTCTGTCGTGGTTCGTGGTGACTGACCCTCTTCCGGCGCCGCTGGCCGTGCTGCGTCAGGCAAGTGGCGCACCGGCTTTTGAGCCCGGTGCGTTGGTGGTGCTTTATACGCTGTTACCCGAAGTCGCGCTTCGGTTGGGCGCGCTTGCGCAAGGCGCGCCGCGTCCGGATAGCGCGAGCTTTGATGCAGACGCCACCACCCGCCCGATGATCACCCGCTTGGCAATGCAGATCCCCCCCGGTCTTGTTACCAATCTGACGCAACTTGGCAGCATACTGCCCGACGCGCAGGGAGATGTGAAAGACGCAATGGCCGAGATCGATACCGATGCCGGGCAAGCGGCATATCTCGGGCTGACCCAAACCGAAATGCTCGGCAATGCCCCTGCGCCTGCGACTGTCCTGCGCCGCCCCGGACCCGCATCCCGGTGCCTTCTGTCCAACACCCTGACCCCGATCCAGGGGGCAAAACTCTGGGCCTTTGACCGCGATGGCTTTCCCTATGACCCGGGGTCACTGGCGGCACTCTGGCAAGACATGGCAGAGCGGCGCTTTGACAATCTCTGGGCCAGCACGGATGCGGCGCAGCACCGCACGGTCAGTGTTGCGCCCGGCCGTTTCGTGCATCTGGTCAATGCGCATCAAGGCCCGCTCGACCCCGCAATCCACACCCGCATCAATGGGCAACTCACCGATCTGGACCCCGTCGACGGCTCTGCGGTCCTGTTCGAGGCTGGGGACGCGCCCGCCATCACGCTCACGCCTGCGCCGGACCTGCCTGAACAGGACACAGCCCCCCTGCCGAGGCTCGCGCCGCTGCCAGCGGGGCCATATCAGCCTGTCGACACTGCGACCCCATTCGCAGGCTGGACGGCACCCGAGGCGCTGGCGCGCGATTTCCAGCGCATCGCGCTGACTGATCTTGAGACGCTCTGCACCGGGCTTGAGCGCAGCACTGTGCCGACGCAGGCTGACCCACGGCTTCGCATCAGCCCTGCGCGCAACATTGCCGAGCCAGCCTTCTTGCCCAAAAGCGATGCCGTGGCCGGGGCGGTGATGGCGTGTTTCGACGGACCCGAGGCCCAGGTCCAGTTCATCGCACCCGAGCTGGATCGCCTTTATGGTCCGCAAATCCCGGCAGTGCCGGATGACGCAGAGCTGAGTGACGACAACTGGAATGAGATCCACTTCACCGCACATACGCTTATCGGGTCGGGCACGGCCGATGAGGCCACAGCCGATGGTCAGAGCGTGGTGATCCTTTTCCCCGAAAGCCTGCCGCCCGGTTCATGGGTGCGCATCTGGCCACATGGGCGCAATCTGACGACGGGGCGGCGCTTTCGCATGGATGGCGGCGCGGGGCTGGCCGATGGCAATGGGCAGGCGCTTGTGCCCGTTGCGCTCCCAAATGGCCAAAGCGGTGACGGGACCGAAGACGTGCAGTTCAGCTTTGACATGATGATCAGCTCGGGCACAGGCCGCCGAGTCTATACTGATCTGCGCGCCAACCGCCCACCCCTTGACCCCGCGAGCGGTGCGCTTCCCGTCACTGCGCTCAGCGCGGATCAGACCATCCATTGCCCGCAACTGGGGCAGAGTGTGGCGGCAGGTGCGCAACAGATCCCGCCCGGTGATCCGGCCTTTGTCATTGCGGGCGCGATCTCGGCGCTGACCTTCTACGCGCTGGATGCTGGCAGTCTGCGGCCCGAGGATATGCGCCCCTGTCTGGCGAACCGCGCGGATGGCAGCGACCGGGTGATTACCCGTCGCCCGGCCTTTCTGCAGACGGTCGCAGGTGACCTGCCGGACGAGAGCAGCGCGGGCGGGCCAGAGCGGGTCCATGACAGTGCCTTTCATGCGCCGCATCCCGGACAAGACAGCCTTGACTTCGCGGCCTATGATCGCATTGCCCATCGCGGTGTGATCGGGGCGGTCGCGGCCCGGGCCCAATGGCATGAAGCGCCACCAGCCGCCAGCGCGCATCTTGGTGTCAGCGCCGCGCCCGAGATCCATGGCAGCGGCGTTGCAGTTGCGGGACCGGCTGCCGATGCCTTGCACCTTCTGATGCGAGAGCGTGCGCCGGGCAATTGGCAGGACTTTATTGCAACATTGGGGCTGCCTGCGCCCGTCGCACCCGCAGTCACAACCCCCGGCCCCTGGACCGCGCTTCTGGAAACGGCAGCACCGGGCACGCATGGCCATGCGGTGATGCAGCTGATCCCGCCCGATGTCGCGCCCGGCCTGATCTGGGACAACCCAGATGACCCAGATGCGCCCGGAATTCGCCAGCGTCTTGATGCCGCGCTCGAAAGCCTGCCTGGTGGGCTGAGTGTGGATGCGCTGATCGATGGCGATAATTTCGACGATACTCTTGCGGCCCGCATGTTTGACCGGGTTTTGCACAAGTTCCGTTCGGGTGCGCGGCAAAGCGCGCGCGCGATGCTGGGTGCTGTCGCGCGCGCCGAGAATCTGATCTGGCTGCAAACCCCTGCGCTCTGTGCGGAACGCTGGGAGGCGCCCCTTGATCCCGGGCCGCTGGACGAGACAGCGGCAATAGATCTGATTGCGGCCATCACCGAGAGGATGCAGGCCAATCCTGCGCTGCAGTGCCTTCTGATCCTGCCCAAACACCATTTGCCCGGTCGCAACAAGAAACTGCGCGAGATTCGCAAGGCCGCGATCCAGCATGCCCTGCAAGAGTTGACCAAATCGGCGGGTACGCGCATCGCCTGGCTGACGCCGCGCGGCGGGCCGGGCCGCGATTATCACATGTCCTCAACGACACTGATTGTCGATGATGTGATCATGGTCACCGGCGCGGCGCATGGCTGGCGGCGGGGGCTGACGCATGACAGCGCCCTGAGCGCGGCAGTCTTTGACGAACGCCTGACCGACGGGCGGCCAATGACTGTGATCGCGGCGCGCAGGGCATTGGCGGCGACGCTGCTGGGTGTACCATCCCGATTCGTGCCGGAAACCGCGCCGGAACTGGTTGCCGCAGTGCGCGACGTGCAGGCGGGCGGCGGCTTCGGGCGCGCGGATATATCGGCCTTCCGCAGCGCAGAGAATCCGATATCCGAGAGTGAGAGATGGCTCTGGAATCCGGGTTTGCGGCCGGGCGAGCAATGGGGAACCCTTTTTACCGCCCTCGTGCCGGATGTGCACACGGAATTCGAGCAGGGCCTGCAACCATAGCTGCTGCGCGACAGGGCCGCGCCGCTATCGGACGTGACAGTTTGCGCACTTCGGTGGCGCATCTCCGGTCTGGCCAGCATTGAAATGACAGCGATTGCTAAATTTTCTAGTGCATACACAAAACTGTCGTATACAGTCGTTAGCGGAGGAGGAATGTGTCGGGAAAATCCCGGCCTTTCTCAATGCTGTACCATATCGGGAGGAAAAAAATTGCGTAAGACCACACTACTATCCGCAACACTTGTTGGATTCGTCGGGGCACCCCTTGCTGCCAGTGCCAATGAGCTTGTGCTCTACTGTTCGGTACAGGAAGAATGGTGCCGCGTCATGGCCGAGAGTTTCCAGCGTGAAACGGGTGTAAACGTCCTGATGACACGGCGTTCTTCGGGTGAAACCTATGCCCAGATCAAGGCCGAGGAAGGCCAGCCGCGCGGTGATGTCTGGTGGGGTGGTACAGGCGATCCACATCTTCAGGCAGCCGAAGAAGGGCTGACGGCAGTGTATGAGTCGCCGATGCTGGCCGAGTTGCAGGATTGGGCGCTGTCGCAGGCAGCCGCCTCGGGCAATCGCACAGTCGGTATTTACGCAGGCGCGCTCGGTTACGGATTTAACACCGATCTGGTGGACGATCCTGCGCCAGCCTGCTGGGCCGACCTTCTGGATGAGCGGTTCCGCGATGATGTTCAGGTCGCCAATCCAAATTCATCGGGCACCGCCTACACGCTTCTTGCCACGCTTGTGCAGATCATGGGCGAGGATGAAGCCTTCGAATTCCTTGGCCAGATGGATGAGAATATAAGCCAGTACACCCAATCCGGCGCCGCCCCTATCCGCAATGCGGCAACGGGTGAGACTGCGATCGGGATCGTGTTCATGCATGACGCTGTCGCGCAGGCTGTGCAGGGCGCACCGATTGCAACAGTCGCGCCTTGCGAGGGGACCGGGTATGAAATCGGCTCGATGAGCTTGATCGAGGGTGGTCCAAACCCCGAGAATGCAAGGCTCTTCTACGATTGGGCGCTCAGCCCTGCAGCGCAGGCACTGGGGGCAGAGGCAAACAGCTTTCAGGTGCCGTCAAACCGCAATTCGCCTGTCCCTCCGGAATCACCTTCGCTCGATGAGATCACGTTGATCGACTATGATTTCGTGACCTATGGTTCCAGTGAAACGCGCGAGCGCCTGCTTTCGCGCTGGGATGATGAGATTGGCGCCCGGCGCTAGGTGACAGACATTCCCGGGCAGTGGCTTTGGTCGCTGCCCGGTCTTGGCGGCAGAGCGACATGACCCCAGATGAAATACGTGCATCGCGCGCAGCGCGCGAGAAACTTGCATGGCTTGTGCTTCTTGCATTGGCGGTGCTGGTGCTTCCATGGCACCAGTCCTTGCCGACAGGGTCCACGCCCCTCTTCCCGTCGGCGCTGGGGCTTGCTGCCGAAGGCCGCGGGTGGTTGTGGCCAGTGGTTCTGGCGCTGCCTCTGCTGGTCTGGGCCGGGTTTCGGGATGCCTCAAGCCGGCTGTTCCTGAACATCGTTCTGGCAGGTTTCGCAATTCTTGTGTTGCAGGGCTTCGCCGTCGGGCTGCGCGGCCCGGCCTTTGACGTGCTGGCAACTGTCTTTCCCGCTGCCGCCCAAGGGCAAACGGGCTTCGGTTGGGGCGGGTTTGTCGCCGGGCTGGCATTTCTGGGGCTTATTGCACATTCGCTGGCACTGAGGGGGTTTTGCCGCGGTGACCGGTTTTCGGCCACAGCGGTCGTGTTCATTGTCGCGCTTCTTGGGCTGTTTGTCTTTTTTCCGATCCTGAAGCTTTCGATGGCAGCTTTTGTCGGGCCTGATGGAGAGCTTGCCTTCGGTCCATTCATTGGCAGGGTTCTTGCCCCCGAAATCTGGCGTCTGGACTGTCTGACCGGGGGGCGGCGCTGTGGGGTTGTCATAAACTCATTGATGCTGGGTATTCTCGCGGCGACGATCAGCACTGCCCTTGGCCTTGCGCTGGCACTGATCGTTGCGCGCACATCGTTCAGGTTCAAGCAAACCCTGCGCGCCCTGTCGATCCTGCCGATCATCACACCGCCCTTTGTGGTCGGCGTGGCCATCATTGTGCTGTTCGGACGCACAGGTCTGCTGACCCAGTTTGGTGCAGATGTGTTCGATGTCCGTCCCACGCGCTGGGTTTACGGGCTGACCGGTATTCTGATGGCGCAGGTTCTGGCATTCACGCCGATCACGTTTCTGGTGCTGCTGGGAACAGTGGAAGCGATCAACCCGACCTTGGAAGAAGCCAGTCAGACCCTTGGTGCGGGTCCGGTCAAGACCTTCTTCAAGATCACATGGCCGCTTCTGCGCCCCGGAATTGCCGCGGCATTCCTGCTGGCCTTTATCGAAAGTCTTGCCGATTTCGGCAATCCCATTGTCCTTGGCGGCGGCTATGAAGTGCTGTCCACCCGGATCTTCTTTGCTGTTGCCGGGGCCAGATATGATCTTGGCCATGCCGCAACCCTGGCGATGTTGCTGCTGTCGCTGACGCTGATCGCATTCTGGCTGCAAAGCCGCTGGCTGGGACGCAAAAGCTATGTCACGGTCACTGGCAAGTCAGATGCGGGGCTGGCCTCGACACTGCCTTTCGGGCTGAAAGGGGTTGCCTGGGCCGTCGTCATCCCCTTCGTGATCTTCACGCTGGGTGTATATGCAGTGGTGCTGGTTGGCGGCTTTGTCCACGATATCGGACGCTGGGATCTGACACCGACCATCGCGCATCTGCGCACCGCATTTGCCTTCGAGGTTGGCACGGCGGGGTTTGAATTTTACGGCTCTGCATGGAATTCAATGAAGACGACGCTGTTGGTTTCGGCGATTGCGGCGCCATTGACGACGGCAGTGGGCATCATGACGGCATGGCTTGTCGCGCGTCAGGATTTCGCGGGCAAGAACGCCTTTGAATTTGGCACGATGCTCAGCTTCGCCATTCCGGGCACTGTTGTGGGTGTCAGCTATGTCGCAGCGTTCAATGTGCCCCCCGTCGATATAACGGGAACCGCGGCTATTCTGGTCATCTGCTTTGTGTTTCGCAATATGCCGGTGGGCATGCGTGCCGGGTTGGCGGCCTTTGCCCAGATCGACCGCAGCATGGAAGAGGCAAGCCAGACCATGGGCGCAGGCGGCGGGGTGACCCTGCGCCGGATTGTGTTGCCGCTGGTGAAACCGGCAGTGTTCACGGCGCTTGTCTATTCTTTCGTCACGGCAATGACGGCTGTCTCTGCGGTGATCTTTCTTGTCTCTGCGCGGCACAACATGGCGACTGCCTATATCATGGGCCGGGTCGAAGCCGGTGAATATGCATTGGCAATCACCTATTCCACAGTGCTTATGATCGTCATGATTGTCTGCATCGTGCTGATCCAGCTGTTGGTGGGCGCGCGCAAACTGGGCCGACGAAGAGAGTTTCAGGGCCAGATAACTCCGGCTGAATGAGGGATGATGACTGACGAGATTGCAATTGAATTTGTCGATGTGACCAAGAATTACGGCGCCGCTGTAGCCGTAGATTCGATAAGCCTGTCGATCGCAAAAGGCGAGATGGTCACCTTTCTTGGTCCGTCGGGGTGTGGCAAGACCACGTCACTGCGCCTGATTGCCGGGCTTGAACTGCCGACATCGGGCATTGTGCGGATTGCGGGGCGGGACGTCAGCCAGCGCGCTGCATCCGAGCGGAATGTCGGCATGGTGTTTCAGTCCTATGCGCTGTTTCCACATATGAATGTGCTTGAAAATGTGGCCTATGGCCCGATGATCCGGGGCGAAGCCAAGGCAACAGCCCGTGCGCGTGCGACCGAAATCCTGGAACAGATCGGGTTGAAAGGCTTGTCAGAGCGCCTGCCATCCGAGCTGTCTGGCGGCCAGCAACAGCGCGTCGCCGTGGCGCGCGCCATTGTGCAGCAGCCAGATGTCCTGCTGTTTGACGAGCCACTGTCCAATGTTGATGCCAAACTGCGACGCAAGGTGCGCGGTGAAATTCGCGACTTGCAGAAGCGGTTTGGCCTGACCGCAGTCTATGTGACCCATGATCAGGAAGAGGCGCTGGCCGTGTCAGACCGGATCGTGGTCATGCAGGCTGGAAAAATCGCGCAGATCGGCACACCACGGGATCTTTATGAAAGGCCTGCCTCGCCCTTCGTCGCCGATTTCATCGGTGATGCAAACCTGATTTCAGGGCAGGTTTCGAAGGGGCGGTTTGTCAGTGCTGATCTTGATCTGCCACTCGCCGGGGCGGATGGTCAGGCACAGATTTCACTGCGCCCGGAACGCATTGGGCTGACACCGGGCGATGCCGGGCCTGTCGGGACAGTGCGCTCCTGTACCTATCTGGGCAGCCGCTGGGAGTTCGAAATCGAAACCGGCTTTGCCGAACTTCTTGCCTCGCGCCCGATGACAGAGGCACCGATCGCACCCGGCACGCGTGTCAGTCTGAACATTCCTGACACTGCCCCAATAAGAGTAGCCTGACATATGAATCAACCTCACCTGATTGACGCTCGACTAGAGCTTGCCCAAAGCGCTGCGCGTGCCGCCGGTGCCCATGCCCTTGGCTTGTTTCATGACCGAGCCAGCCTGATCATCGAGACCAAGCATGATGCGCTTGACATGGTCAGCCGCGCCGATCGAGAGGCGGAAGACATCATTCGCGCCAGGATCGCAGAGGCCTTTCCAGAGGATGGGATTCTGGGCGAGGAAGGCGGCGCGCAGTCCGGCAGTTCGGGAATAACCTGGGTGATAGACCCGATTGATGGCACAGTGCCGTTCGTTTCAGGCTTGCCGCATTGGTGTGTCGCCATTGCAATCCAGTCAGATCACGAGACCGAGGCCGGGGTAATCTTTCATCCGCTGATGGATGAAATGTTCACCGCCCGCCGCGGCGCTGGTGCCGCACTCAACGGCACGCGGCTGCGCATCAAAGACACCCTCCTGCTCAGCAACAGCCTTACGGGCATTGGCGCCAGCCACAGGACAGCCCCTGATCACATTGCCGAAATCTGCCGCAAGCTGATGGAGAAGGGTGGCATGTTCTATCGCAATGGCTCTGGTGCGCTGATGCTTGCCGCTGTCGCTGCCGGGCGTCTGGGCGGGTATTATGAACCGCATATGCACCCCTGGGACTGCCTTGCCGGATTGTTGCTGGTGCGCGAAGCCGGTGGGCAGACCCTGCCCATGCCGACCGGGGCGAAACTGGCCGAGGGGGGCGTGGTGCTGGCCGCCGCGTCCGGGGTCTGGCCAGATCTGGCTGCCATCACCGGGCATTGATAGGGCGCAGGTCAACACAGCTTGCCGCCCGATTTGCAAGTGCCGGACACGCGGCCCGCGCAGATGCGCTGGCCGCATTCAAGAGGGCCAGCAGGACAGCCTGCCTGATCAGGACAAAGCCGCTTGTGCCCTGTCCAGCACAGGTTGCGCGGCGGCGGTAAATGCCGCCACACGGTCTGCATCGACCGGATTCCACCAGACGCCACCCTCTTTCAGGGACGAGGCAACAATAACGGCGTCAACCTGATCAAGAATGGCCCCCACATTGAGTGCCGTGACACCAGAACCGACCAGCACAGGCAGATGCGTGGCCTTGCGAATGGTCGCAATCTCTTCCATTGCAGCCGTGTCGCCCGTGCGCTGACCCGTTGCAATTACGGCATCGGCATCAAAAAAAGCCAGATCGCGCGTCAGTTCGGTGATGCTGCGATCGGCGACAATGGCGTGACTGCCATGCTTGACATGGGCATCGGCAAAGACGCGAATATTCTCGGCGCGCAACTGGGCGCGGTATCGCAGCGCTTTGGCTGCCTGACCTTCCATGATGCCTTCATTTGCGACATAAGCATTGGCCCATTGGTTCACGCGAATGAAACGCGCCCCTGCGGCGGCGGCCACCGCGAACGCGGGGATCGCGGCATTGGCAAGAACATTGATCCCCAGCGGCACATCAAATTCGCGCACAAGCCGGTCCGCGACCACCGCCATAAAGGCGGATGTTTCGGGGCCAAGATCGTCAGGCTTCGAGAACGGAATATCGCCATGGTTTTCGACAATCAGGCCATGCATCCCGCCGCTGATCAGACATTCGGCGTCGCGCAAACAGGCATCCAGAAGCGCATCACGTGCCGCGCCGCGATAGCGGGGCGCTCCGGGAAATGCAGGGCAATGGATCATCCCGATCAAAGCCTTCGGCTTCGCGAAAATCTCTGTGATCGCATGCGCGGTGGTCTCGGATATCTGGGTCATGATAAAAGGGGTGTCCGTTATTTTCAGGCATTCTGATTAAACGGGCATAACAGGCCAGCCTGTCGCCTGCCACATGCTTTCGGCGCACTATGTCAAATAGGCTGAACCGGCATAGCTTGGTATCAAAAGAGCGTCTTGCAATCAGCGACGAAGCCACCAAGCCTCAGTTGCTATCGCCCATGATAAAGACGAAACCATATACGGCTGTCTTCCTGATGCCATCCGCCATTCCTGTGAAAAGAGTGCACCAACGAAGTCGGGATCAAACATCAAAAATAAAATTGAATGCAAGCTCCTGAGCCACCAAAAGCCAATGGATAAATCAGATTGGACATTACACCCAAAACTCACAACCTGCGTGAATACTTAAACGACAGCGGTTCCTTTACCCGAACAACGCCCAGACAGCACGAAAAATGAAATACCAGAAGGCTGCACCAAGAAGTGCTCCTGGAATGATCCACCAGCCCGGCAGCATTCGAGAATCGTCAACACCATCTTCGTCGCGCCAGCAATCGATGTTCCCATCATAGGCATAAAGATCGGCTTGTATCGCCGTCACAGAGGAGGTGCCTTTTGAAACCTGCTCACATCTCTCATGCAGAGCGTATGCCGGGCTATGTCGCGCCATTGATAATCTCCAATCCAGTTGGGAGATCAATAGCACTTACCGCAGATATCCGCTGTTGCTCTTATGGTTCACCCATTGTCTCGAAAGAGAGAAGGGCGTCGCGGAGGGCTTTCAAAAGTTGCTCGTCTCAGCTGGTCAGGGACCGTGATAACCGCGCGGGCTGTCGGATCCCTGTCCAGAACGGCCTTTCAACGAATATCCGCCCTGGAACTCCGTGAGGGGGTTACGCTACTTTCCCTGGGTGGCAACATACACGGCGCTGGTAAGTTTTTCAGGTTGAATGGGTTTTGGCAGGACGGAACTGAAAAGCTCTGCTTCCTGGCCTATGGTTTGCGGAAGCGCAGTCACCAGAACAGCTGGCACTG
>SKWJ01000491.1 GCA_007128995.1 Paracoccaceae bacterium | reverse complement strand
TCAAGGCCTATCAGCCCGGGGGGCCTTCCTCTGGCCTGTTGCCTTCGAGCATGGATGACATCCCGCTTGATTTCGACACATTGCAGCCACATGGGACCTTCATTGGATCTGCGGCAGTCGTCGTCCTTTCAGACAAGGATTCGGCACGCGATGCCGCGCTGAACATGCTGCGGTTTTTCGAGGATGAAAGCTGCGGCCAGTGCACACCTTGCCGCGCAGGCTGCGAAAAGGCGGTGAAGCTGATGCAGGCAGAGCACTGGGATCAGCCACTTCTGGAGGAGTTGTGCACCGTGATGCAGGACGCCTCGATCTGCGGGCTGGGGCAGGCCGCGCCCAACCCGATACGCCTTGTGATGAAACATTTCCCGCAGGAGATCTGAGCCATGGTCACCTTCACGCTTGACGGTCGCGAAGTTACCGCAGAGCCCGGCCAGACCATCTGGGAAATCGCCCAGGGGCGCGGGCTGATCATCCCGCATCTTTGCCACAAACCCGCGCCTGGCTACCGCCCCGACGGGAATTGCCGCGCCTGTATGGTGGAGATTGAAGGAGAGCGCAGCCTCGCGGCGTCGTGCATCCGCGAACCTGCCGAGGGCATGGTGGTTCACACCGAAAGTCACCGCGCCAGGACTGCGCGCAAGGCCGTAATGGAGTTGCTGCTGGCCGATCAGCCCGAACGCGACGCCGCGCATGACCGATCAAGCCATCTATGGGACATGGCTGCAGCAAATGGCGTGCGCGAGAGCCGCTATCCGACGATTGAGGCCGAGCGTATCCCGCTTCTGGATGACAGCCATGTGGCGATGCGGGTCAATCTGGATGCTTGCATCCAGTGCGGGCTGTGTGTGCGCGCGTGTCGCGAGGTACAGGTCAATGACGTAATCGGCATGGCAGGACGCGGGCATGATGCCTATCCGGTGTTCGATTTCGATGATCCGATGGGCGACAGCTCCTGCGTGGCTTGCGGCGAATGTGTGCAAGCGTGCCCGACCGGGGCGCTGATGCCCGCAACCGTGCTGGACGATGCCCAACAGGGCGACAGCAGCGATATCGACCGCGAAGTGACTTCGGTCTGTCCGTTTTGCGGCGTGGGCTGTCAGGTCAGCCTGAAGGTCAGGAATGACAAGGTGGTCTATGTCGAAGGGATCAATGGCCCGGCCAACGAAGGGCGGCTGTGCGTAAAGGGGCGTTTCGGTTTCGATTATATCCACCATCCCCACCGCCTGAGCGTGCCATTGATCCGACGTGATGGTGCAGAAAAAGGATTGAATGTGCACCCGGAAAACTGGCGCGCCGTGTTCCGCGAGGCGAGCTGGGACGAAGCTCTGGACGCTGCGGCCAAGGGGCTGGCGCGATTGCGCGACACCCACGGAGGCAAGGCTGTGGCGGGGTTTGGCAGCGCGAAATGCAGCAATGAGGAAGCCTATCTCTTTCAGCGCCTGATCCGCGAAGGGTTCGGGCACAACAATGTCGACCACTGCACGCGATTGTGTCATGCCTCATCTGTTGCGGCTCTGATGGAGAATGTGGGTTCGGGCGCTGTGACTGCAACCTTCAACCAGATCGAACATGCAGATGTGGCCATCGTGATCGGCGCGAACCCGATCGAGAACCACCCTGTCGCCGCGACCTATTTCAAGCAATTCACCAAGCGCGGCGGCAAGCTGATCGTGATGGATCCGCGCGGTCAGGCGCTTGCGCGCCATGCCACTCATATGCTGCAATTCAAGCCCGGTGCGGATGTGTCGATGCTGAATGCGATCATGCATGCGATCGTCGAAGAGGGGCTGTTCGATACCCAGTATATTCAGGCCATGACTGAGAATTGGGATGCGATGCGCGCTCATCTGGCAGACTTTGCCCCCGAGAAGATGGCCCCGATCTGCGGCATAGATGCCGAGACGCTGCGCGCTGTGGCGCGCGATTTCGCGGGCGCGAAGGCGGGCATGATCTTTTGGGGCATGGGTGTTAGCCAGCATATCCACGGAACGGACAATTCGCGCTGCCTGATCAGCCTTGCGCTCATGTGTGGCCATGTCGGGCGTCCGGGCACTGGGCTGCATCCTCTGCGCGGGCAGAACAATGTTCAAGGCGCGTCCGATGCCGGGCTTATTCCGATGTTCCTGCCAGATTATCAGAGCGTTACGGACAAATCTTCACGTGATCATTTCGGGACGCTCTGGGGTGCTGATATCGCTGCGGAGAAGGGCCTGACTGTCACCGAGATCCTCGATGCGGTTCACGCAGGCCAGATACGTGGCATGTATATCTTGGGCGAAAACCCCGCCATGTCCGACCCTGATGTCACCCATGCGCGCGATGCGTTGGCGAAACTGGAGCATCTGGTCGTGCAGGATATCTTCCTGACAGAAACAGCAAATTACGCTGATGTGATCTTGCCCGCGGCGGCTTTCTACGAGAAATCGGGTACGGTGACGAATACCAACCGTCAGGTGCAGATGGGCCGTTCGGCTGTGCCCCCGCCGGGGCAGGCGCGCGAGGATTGGGCAATCACGGTCGATCTGGCCCGCAGGCTGGGCATGAACTGGGTCTACACCCATCCGCGAGATGTCTTCGCCGAAATGAAGCAGGGCATGCGAAGCCTGGATAACATTACGTGGGAACGACTGGAAAGCGTTGGTGCGGTCACTTATCCATCGCTTGCACCCGACGACCCGGGCCAGCCGATCGTTTTTTCAGACGCCTTCCCGCGAGAAGGCGGGCGCGCACGGTTTACACCGGCGAAAGTCATCTCTCCCGACGAACTGCCTGATGCGGACTATCCGATGGTGCTGACAACCGGTCGTCAACTGGAGCACTGGCACACAGGCGCGATGACACGACGCTCGAAGGTGTTGGATGCCGTCGAACCAGAGGCTAACTGTTCACTGCACCCATCCACGTTGCAGCGGCTTGGAGCAAGTGCGGGTGACATGGTCCGGCTGACAACCCGACGCGGCAGTATCGACGTCATGGCGAGATCTGACCGGGCGGTTAGCCCCGACATGGTGTTCCTGCCCTTTGCCTTTGTCGAGGCAGCGGCCAATATTCTGACCAACCCGGCGCTTGATCCTTATGGCAAGATCCCGGAATTCAAATTCGCTGCCGTAAGGGTGGAAGTTGTGCGCAAAACCCTTGCCGCGGAGTAATCCTGCCTGACCATCGTCCGCGCGAATAAATGCAGAAAGGAGCGCCCTGAAGCGCCCCTTCCCTAATTTCAACAGCGTCAAGCCGAATGACGAACCCGGTCCTTGCTGCCTGCGGGCTTGCCGGTTCCACGTCTTTTGCCATTGCCTGTATTGGCACGTGGCGCCAGCTTGTCTGCCGAGCCTGTATTTCTTTGTCCACCGCGTCCCTGACCTCCGCGCTTGCGCGCCTGCGCCCGTGCAGGGCCTGCAAGATCGTCAGACCAGGGAGCGCCGCCAATGATCTCAAGGGTGCGCTTTATCAAACGCTCAATGGTCCGCAAATCCCCCATTTCAGCAGGGGCACAGAAAGCGATCGCCCGGCCCGATGCACCTGCGCGCGCGGTGCGGCCAATACGATGAACATAGTTTTCGGGCACTTCCGGCAGGTCGTAGTTGTAGACATGTCGGACATCGGGAATATCGATTCCGCGCGCCGCAACATCGGTGGCAACCAGAACTTTAAGTCGCCCGTCGCGAAATGCCTGAAGTGTCCGTTCCCGCTGGCCCTGTGATTTGTTGCCATGGATTGATCCGGCCTCAATCCCCCAGCCGTTCAGAAGTTTCATCAACTTCTCTGCCCCGTGTTTTGTCCGCGAAAAGACAATCGCCAGATCGCTCATATGTGCACGCAGATAGGTTTCCAGCACGCGCGCCTTGTCACCTTGGGCGACAAAATGAACTGCCTGATCGATCTTGTCCGCAGGCTTGCCCGGTGCATCGACCTGAATACGCTCCGGGCGATCCAGATATGCGCTGGCGATCTCGTTCATCTGTTTGTTCATCGTGGCAGAGAACATCATTGTCTGCCGGTCTTTTGGCAGCAACCCTGCAATCTTGCGCAATGCATGGATAAAGCCAAGGTCAAGCATCTGGTCGGCTTCGTCCAGTACCAGCATCTGGGTTTCAGAGAGCGTCAACGCACGCCGCTCCAACAGGTCGAGTAATCGACCGGGTGTGGCCACAAGAATATCGCAGCCTTTGGCCAGTTTCTGGATTTGCGGCTGCATGCCAGCGCCACCGACAACACGCTGCACCTTCAACGGTGTTTTGCGGGCGAACGAGTCCAGCGTGGTTGCGATCTGTGTCACCAGTTCCCGCGTTGGCGCAAGGATGAGCGCCTGAGTGGTTTTTGGGGCAGGGCGGCCAGCGCCCAAAAGATTGTGCATGATTGGCAGGCCAAAAGCCAGCGTCTTGCCCGTGCCGGTCTGCGCCAGACCCAGGATATCGCGGCCATCCATGATCACAGGGATCGCGCGCGATTGAATGGGGGTA
>SKWJ01000275.1 GCA_007128995.1 Paracoccaceae bacterium | reverse complement strand
TGCCCAGCAGCAGCACCTGCGGCGGTCGCTGCAACTCTCCGATCGTCGGGGGCCTTCGGAACATGAACTGTTTTGACAGCGGAATGAGCGGATCATCATAAAACCCTCTGATCCGGTCGGCGAAGTGTTCCATCACAGTCTGCAAATCTCGTTCCCTTCCGCTGTCGGATGCCCTCTGCCGAAGGCTGTTAGCAAGGTCTGCCAAAAAGGCCGGTTTGGTCGTAATCCATCGCGCGGGGCAGCCTTTGGATGCGTTTCAAGATGACCAGACGGTCCTTTGGCCCAGCCGATCATCTGTATGACGCGCAGCATTTGATTATGAAGACCCTGGTGTTTCCAGATCGGCGTGTTCAAAATCGCGTCAGGGGCGGGCGGATTGAAGCCCTCTTCAAGTGGCGCAGCCCCGAAAACTTGACGCCCTGTCGCAGATCGGGCCGCAATCACGCCCCTGATCAGCCGCATGAACCCTGTCACAAGCACGCCGCGTGCAATCGTCTCGCAGCCGTGTCGAAGTGCACAGGGCTTGTGGTTTCCAACAGGATTAAGATGTAACATGCCAGGCAGCGGTAACGCGCAATACAAGGCCCCCGACGAAATGTTCTTTATGGTGTTTGAAGTCTCCTTATCCCGCTGCGCAGGGCGCGATCGTGTCTGAATGTCTTGCACTGGCACCGACAGGGGTGATCGACTGGGTGGGAGGATTGCTGCTGGTGGTCTTGCTGACAGTCCTGATCTGGGTTGCGCGAAACCACCGGTTCCATGGCAAGGCGTTCTTTCTGGCCAGTGTTTTGGGCGCGACCTTGTGGTTGACGGCGATCACACTGGAGAGCCTTTCGATCCATGAAGCCTGCAAGATTGCCTGGGCCAAATTCGCCTGGCTTGGGATCGGGCTTTTGCCGACAGCGCTGTATTTCTTCATCGATGACTATGCCCGCGCGCGCGACCGCTGGGGCGACAGATGGCGGCTTGGTCTGCTCGGGGGCGGGCCGCTCGCAATCTTTCTGGCTGCGGCGTCGAATAGCTGGCATGGGCAGTTTTATGGCCCCGGAACCGGGCTTGTGTTTGACGGGCCACAAAGCGGGCAGGTTTTCTATGATCACGGGCCGTTTTTCTATCTGGCAGCAGCCTGGCTTTATGTCTTCGTCGCAGCTGGAATCCTAGTATTGCTGCGCGGCTTGCGCGGCGCGCATCGGGCGCATCGCGCTTTCTTTCTGGCCTGGTTGATGGTGCTTTTCCTGCCTGTGGTCGCAAATCTGAGTTATGTGATCGGCGGTTTCACCATCTTCGGACTGGACCCGACCGCCTATGCCTATGCTGTGGCGATGATGGCGATTTCGGGCTTTATCATCAGCGACCGCATGCTGGATCTGCGCGCCGTGGCGCTGGAGGTGATGTGGCATAATTCGCCTTCGCCGCTGATGATCGTGATGCCCGATGGCCGCGTTGCCTCTGCCAATCCAGCGACATTGGCCCTGTGCAACAAGACCCGCGCCGAAGGCGTGCTGGCCGACTGGGCGCCTTTGGCACTCCATGCGGCACCGCTCCGGGCGCTTGATCCGTTGGCCGGGCCGATCTCGCTTGCGCTTGGCGAACGCCATTTCGAGGCGCGGGCTCTGCAAATCGAAACCCCGCTCGAGCGCAACACCGAGATGGGCCGCGTCCTGTGGCTGACCGACGTGACGCTGCGCCGCGAACTGGAAGCGCGGCTGGCCAGCGAGCGCGACTATCTGCAACTGCTGATGCAGACCACGATGACCGGCATCATCGCGCTGGATGCGCAAGGGCGCGTGATCTTTGCCAATCCCGAATCCGGCAAGCTGACAGGGCGGGCGCCCGAGACGATTCCGGGCATGGACCATGCCGATCTGTTTCCCCCCCGGCCCCAGACAGAGGACGCATGGCCATCGTGCTTCGCCAGTCTGATCAGTGCAGGTGTGTCGCAGCGCGATGCGCATGTCGGGTTTTTGCGAGCCGATGGTGCGGCGCGGATCTTGTCGGTCAATGTCGCCTGGGTCGAGCGTCCGGGGATTCAGGCGCGGATTGTCTGCGCCATGGCTGACATCACCGAGCAGCTTGAGGCTGAACGCGTGCTTGAAGCCGCACGCGACCGGGCCGAAGCCGCCAACCGCGCCAAGACCGAATTTCTGGCCAATATGAGCCATGAAATCCGCACCCCCCTCAACGGTGTGCTTGGCATGGCTGATCTGCTGGCCGAGACGGACCTGCAAGAGGATCAGCGCGCCATGCTGCACACGATCCGCGAGTCAGGCTGGGGCCTGCTGTCGCTGCTTAATGACATTCTGGATCTTGCCCGCGTCGAGGCAGGACGTCTGGAACTGGACCCGCAACCTTTTGACCTGTCGCCCTTGATCAACCAGCTTCACGCGCTGCATGGCAACAATGCGCGTGCCAAGGGGGTCGGGTTTGACCTGCACTGCGCACCGCGCCCCTTGTTGCGCCGGATCGGCGATGAAACCCGCATCCGTCAGATCCTGCACAACCTGCTGGGCAACGCTGTCAAATTCACCGAAACCGGCGCGGTCACACTGGAAGTGACACCGACCCGAGAGGATCAGATCCGGTTTCGGGTTTCGGATACGGGCATCGGTATGTCGCCCGAACAGGTCGGTCGGATATTCCAGCCGTTCGAGCAGGCCGAGGTCGGCACCGCGCGGCGATTTGGCGGCACGGGTCTTGGCATGACCATCGTCAGACGCCTTGTCGAGATGATGAATGGCGTGATCACGATTTCCAGTACGCCCGGTGAGGGGACGCAGATCGACTTTGTCCTGACCCTGCCGCTGGACAGCGCGGCGCAGCAAGACCCTCTGCCCCCGAAAGCAGAGCATCCGGAGGATAATGACATCGACGCGGCTGGCCTTCGGGGGCTGCGCGTTCTTGCGGCGGATGACAATGCCGCCAATCGAAAGCTGCTCTCGCTGCTGATGGCGCAGATGGGTATAGACTGCCGCTTTGCCCATGACGGGGCCGAGGCCCTGTCGCTGTGGCAGCAAGAGGATTTCGATATCGTTCTGCTGGATATTTCGATGCCGGTCATGGACGGGCTGGAAGCGTTGCACGCCATGCAGCATGCAGCGCAGCAAAAAGGGGCCCCACCGCCGCGCGCGCTTGCCGCAACGGCCAATGTGATGTCAGATCAGGTTGCGGCCTATCATGCGGCCGGGTTCATCGGTATCCTGCCCAAACCGTTCCGGCGCAAGGATCTTGTCGATGCCCTGCTGCGCGCGCAGCCTGCGCCTGATCGGGCTGGCTAGCGCGCGGGCCGTGGCGTTGCCTACAGGTCTGTTTGGTCACGCCCTGTTGGTGGGGGCGGACTGGTCCGGGTGCGCGCTGTCGATCTGTCGCATATGCGATATGCGCCTGTGCCGCTATGCATGCTCCGGGCAGCGCGTAACAGGAAAGCACCGGCCTGCGCGATATCCGCGGGGTCAATGCGCCAGTGGTTGTCACCGTGATGACCTTCTCTGACGAATACGGCGCGAACAGCCTGGCGGCGGTCTGTGGCGTATCCTGATCACAAGCCAGAGAGAAGCGGGGGGCTTTGCACGAAATATGCGAGAAGGGGCTTGACCTTCCAACTGCTGGAAGCCCCATCTGCTGTGGCATCAGACAAATCATGGAGGTTCTGGTGCAATTCCATATCGAGAACATGACCTGCGGTGGTTGCGTGCGTGGTGTCACGCAAGCGATCCAAAGCGTGGACCCATCCGCCCGGGTCGAAGCCGATCCTGCTGCCCGCAGACTTACAGTCCAGTCCGGCACCCCCGGTGCGGAATTTCTGCCCGCGCTGGCAGCCGCCGGCTTTGACGCCAAGATGCAATCAGGAGATCGGGTATGAACGTCAAGAAACTCTCTGTGGTGGTGCTGATTGGTGTGGGCCTTGCTGTAGGCGGGCTGTCCTACGCACAGACGCGGATGGACCATAGCCAGATGAACCATGGTGCGATGGATCACGGTGCCCACGGTGCCCACGGTGCGCATGGCGATCATGGCAACAGCAGCGACGATCCGGTGATCGCGGCCTATATGGCGGTGAATGACGCGATGCATCGCGACATGGCCATCGAGTTCACGGGCGATGCCGATGTGGATTTCGTGCGCGGTATGATTCCGCATCATCAGGGCGCGATCGACATGGCCCGTGTGGTGCTGGAATACGGGGATGACCCCGAAATCCGCGCGCTGGCCGAAGAAGTGATCGAAGCACAGGAGAGCGAAATCGCGATGATGCGCGCCTGGCTTTCTGAGCGCGGACATGACTGAAAACCGAGCAACACGCGGCAGGGACAGTCCACTGTCCCGCCACACCCCACCCTCTCGCCTGACAGGTTGACCGCATGACGGAGGACAACATGCCCGACGACACGCACACACAAGCCCGCCTCTACCGTATGGCGACGCCCGACCACCGCTGCCCCTTTGGACTGAAAGCCCTCGACCTGCTCA
>SKWJ01000288.1 GCA_007128995.1 Paracoccaceae bacterium | reverse complement strand
GGTTCGATCCCGTAGATCCGGTTTTCAAGAGCCTCGGCATGGGTCGCAATTTCCGAAAAATCCGTCAGGCCAAGCGCTGCGGCATGGCTGTTTACGGCCAGCGTATATTTCGCACCGGTCAGATTGCGGCGGACAGTCTCGACTGTCCCGGCATCACGGTAAGGCGTGATGTCGGCCTCCATCGTGGGCATCCAGTTGCCAAGGAAAACATCAACATCACCGTTTGCCATGGAAGTGTAGGTCACTGGAACAGACAGCACGAGCGTCGTGGTCTGATACCCCAGCGCGTCTAGGATCGTTGTTGCGACAGCCGTTGTGGCAGTGATATCCGTCCAGCCGACATCCGAAAAAGTGACCGAGTCGCATTGCGCAAAGGCAGGGGCAACAGCAAGGCTGGCGGCCAACGCCACACAAGGTGTTTTCAGGTTCATAGGCTTCATCTCCTGTCCAAGGTTTTTCTTGATTGACCAATCAATAAACAATCGGTTAGGCATTCTGCAACGAAAAATCAAACCGGAGTTGCGGAGCACGCCATGCCGAAGCTTGGAATGGAGCCTATCAGGCGCGACGCATTGATCAAGGCTGCGATCACTGAGATCGGGCAAAGCGGTGCGCTGGATGTGACAGTCAGCAGGATTGCAGCGCGTGCAGGGATGTCCTCGGCACTGGCGCATCACTATTTCGGGTCGAAAGAACAGATGTTTCTGGCAGCGATGCGCTATGTCCTGTCGGTCTATGGCGCAGAGATTCGTGGTGCTCTGGTTGCGGCAGACAGTCCGAAGGGACGGTTGCGGGCCTTGGTGCTGGTTTCGTTCACAGGCAGCAATTTTCGGCGGGACGTGGTCGCGGCATGGTTGAATTTCTATGTCATGGCCCAGCGCCAGCCCGAGGCCGCACGGCTGTTGCGCATCTATCAGCGGCGGTTGAGATCCAATCTGCGATACGCATTGCGCCCGATGGCATCAGATCGGGCGGCAGAGATCGCCGAAGGCGTCGCCGCCATGATCGATGGTGTCTATCTGCATGAAGCGCTCGGGACCGGAGAGCCTGATGGTATACGTGCTTCAGCGCAGGTGATGGGCTGGGTCGAGGCCGCGTTGCAAGGAAAGCCCACATGAAAGCACAACCAAAAGCCAGTCACTTCATCGGTGGGGAATGGGTGGATGACACAACCGGTGCAATGTTCGAAAGCCGTTACCCGGCCACCGGAGAGGTGATCGCCCGGTTGTATAGCGCGACCCCCGCAGTGATTGACCGCGCGCTGGATACAGCGCGCGACGCGCAACTCGACTGGGCAAAACGCCTGCCGGTCGAACGCGGGCGGATTCTGCGACGCGCTGCAGATCTGCTGCGCGAGCGGAACCGCGATCTTTCGGTTCTTGAGACGCTTGATACCGGCAAGCCCTTGCAGGAAACACTGGTTGCAGATGCGGCCTCGGGGGCGGATGCCTTGGAATATTTTGCCGGTTTCGCCGCAACAGTGGCCGGCCAGACAATCCCGCTCGGACGTGATATGGCTTATACTTTGCGCGAACCGCATGGTGTCTGTGCCGGGATCGGTGCGTGGAACTATCCGATCCAGATCGCTGCATGGAAGGCTGCCCCGGCGCTGGCCTTCGGAAATGCGATGGTATTCAAACCGTCTGAAGAAACGCCATTATCTGCGCTGGCGCTTGCAGAGATCCTGCACGAGGCAGGTTTGCCGCCGGGCCTGTTCAATGTCGTACAGGGAATGGGCGAAACCGGGGCTGCCCTGTGCACGGATCCGCGGGTTGCAAAGGTGTCGCTGACAGGGTCTGTGCCGACTGGTCGCTCTGTCTATGCAGCGGCGGGCGCAGGGTTGAAAGCTGTCACAATGGAACTCGGGGGCAAATCGCCTCTCATCATCTTTGACGACGCTGATCTGGATAATGCCGTCGGTGCGGCAATGTTGGCGAATTTCTACTCGTCCGGGCAGATCTGCTCGAACGGAACGCGGGTTTTCGTGCAGCGTGCCGTCAAGGATGCTTTCCTTGAAAAACTCGCTGCACGCGCGTCGCGGATCGTTCTGGGCGATCCGTTGGATGAAGCCACCCAGATGGGACCGTTGATCAGTGCAGCCCATATGGACAAGGTTCTGAACTACATCCATGCGGGGCAGGCGGAAGGGGCGCGGCTTGTCTGCGGTGGTGCGCGTCACGGAAGCACTGGGAATTTCGTGCAGCCAACCGTTTTTGCAGAGGTTCAGGACAGCATGAAGATTGCCCGAGAAGAAATCTTCGGTCCTGTCATGAGTGTTCTTGACTTCGAGGATGAGGGCGAAGTGATCGCGCGCGCCAATGACACCGAGTACGGGCTGGCCGCAGGCGTGTTCACGCGCGATCTGACCCGGGCACACACGGTCGTTGCGCAACTCCACGCCGGGACTTGCTGGATCAATGCGTACAACCTGACACCTGTTGAAATGCCGTTCGGAGGTGTGAAGGCATCGGGTGTCGGGCGCGAAAACGGGCACGCGGCGCTGGAGCATTATACCCGTGTAAAATCGGTCTATCTCGGGTTGGGTGATGTCGAAGCGCCCTATTAGGCACGCTGTCCAGTCAGGGCGGGTGCAATGGCCGTGTCACTATGTAGGCCCGGAAGGCAAAGCGCCGCAGGAAGTGTGCGCGCAAAGAACTCTTTTCGGTTGGTCGTGACATGATGGAAGCGGATTTTGTAGTCGTCGGGGCAGGATCGGGTGGGTCGGCAGTTGCCTACAGACTGGCCGAGGCCGGCCATCGCGTGATTGTCCTGGAAGCTGGTGGAAGCGATTTCGGCCCTTTCATACAGATGCCCGGCGCCCTGTCATATCCCATGAACATGCGCCGCTATGACTGGGGTTTCCAGACCGAACCAGAGCCTTATCTGGGTGGCCGGGTTCTTGCCTGTCCGCGGGGCCGGGTGATCGGTGGCTCGTCCAGCATCAACGGGATGGTCTATGTGCGCGGTCATGCGCATGACTACGACCATTGGTCGGACAGCGGCGCGCTGGGCTGGTCCTTTGCCGATGTGCTTCCCTATTTCAAGCGGATGGAAAACTGGCATGGCGGTTCCAATTCACCTTGGCGCGGCAAGGATGGGCCGCTGCATGTCACCCGTGGTACCAGAGAAAACCCGCTGTTCGATGCCTTCATCACCGCAGGTCAACAGGCCGGCTATCCCCTGACCGAAGATTACAACGGAAGCCAGCAAGAAGGCTTCGGCGCGATGGAAGCCACCATCTGGAAGGGGGCGCGATGGTCGGCCGCACAGGCCTATCTGCGGCCAGCGCTGGCCACAGGGCGCGTGCAACTTCTGCGTGGCGAGGCGGCAAAGATTCTCTTCGATGCCGGCAACCGGGCCACAGGCGTTGTTCTGACCGATGGACAGGTTCTGAGCGCGCGCGCCGAGGTCATTCTGGCGGCGTCCAGCATCAATACCCCCAAGCTGCTTATGCTGTCGGGGATCGGCCCTGCCGCACATCTTTCAGATCATGGCATTAAAGTGCGCGCCGACCGGGCTGGGGTGGGCCAGAACCTTCAGGACCATCTTGAACTTTACCTGCAATATGCCGCCCGGCAGCCGATCACACTATTTCGATACTGGAACCTGCCGGGCAAGGCCTGGGTCGGGGCGCAATGGTTGCTGGCGCGCAAGGGGCCGGGGGCGTCGAACCAGTTCGAAGCCTGTGCTTTCATCCGGTCCCGAGAGGGGGTGGACTATCCCGATATCCAGTATCATTTCCTGCCCATCGCAGTGCGCTATGACGGCAAGGCTGTCGCTGAAGGGCATGGGTTTCAGGTTCATGTCGGGCCCATGCGCTCGCGCAGCCGCGGCAGCGTCAAACTGCGATCAGCCCGCCCGGAAGATGCTCCGCGGATCTCTTTCAATTACATGAGTGAGCCCGAAGACTGGGATGATTTCAGAAGATGTATCAGGCTGACGCGCGAGATCATGGGGCAGCCCGCATTCGGCCCCTTCCTCAAATACGAGATCCAGCCCGGTGCTGAACTGAAGGATGACGCTGCGCTTGATGGGTTTATCCGCGCCCATGTCGAGAGTGCTTACCATCCTTGTGGGACGGCGAAGATGGGACGGCGTGATGACCCTTGTGCCGTGGTAGATCCCGAGGGCCGCGTGATCGGGGTTGATGCGCTGCGGATTGCCGATAGCTCGATCTTTCCGCGCATTACCAATGGCAATCTGAACGCGCCATCCATCATGGTCGGCGAGAAAATAGCGGATCACATTCTCGACCGCCGCTTGCCGGCCGCGAATTTGCAAGCATGGCTGCATCCGGACTGGCAAAGCGCACAGCGTTAGCAGGCTGATCGGGCCGTGGTTCTGCCTGCGCCGGTAATGGGAGCTGCTACAGTGCTGCTCTATCTTCCGGCTTCAGCTGTCCGGCTCACAGTCCTGTTAACCTTTTTTAACGAAGATTAACAAAAGGCTTGACCGATCGCGTCACTCT
>SKWJ01000290.1 GCA_007128995.1 Paracoccaceae bacterium | reverse complement strand
CAAAAAGAACCCAAAATGAAATTCAACGTAAGGGCATTTATTGCCAATCCTGGTGGCGCATACGATCCTGCTCCACTGCATGAGTTCGATTTTGAATCTGAATTCGTGCCAGCAGTAGGTGATATACTCCGGTGGGATCATACTGCGACGGCTTACGAAGTGACAAAAAGGTTTTTCGATTATAGCTCATCTCAGTGCGCGTTGCAGGTTGTGGAAACTCAAACAGACTGGCCAATGTAACAGGAGTCAGCCCTTGCGCGCCTTCGCCTTTCGGACACCGCCCGGTGGCCCGCCTTCACAGCACAATCCCGACTGCAATAGATCGCATGCGCCTTTTGCCGGGTGAAGGTGGCCCCGCACTGTTTGCAGGTCTTTCCAGCCCGCGCCCGCTTTAGCCTTTCGGCACGCAGATCATTGTAATATGCCGTATGGCACGCTCTGTCATTGTCGCAGAACAGCCGCCGGGGATCGCGGTCGATCGGTAATTGATCGCCGCACCATTTGCACCAGTGATCCGCCCATGGTGTCAGCTCATCCATGCTGGTGGCCTCGGCCCCATGTCGCCGCGCAGTCAGTGCCGCACAGGATTTGATTGCTCCGCTTTGGCTTGAAGCTGGTGCCACACACGTGGCATTGCCGGTCAGGTTGTGCCGCCTGCCAGCGTGCTTTCCGCAGGCGCTGAATTGCGCGCATTTCCTCGATATTGTCCTGATTGGCCATTTTGGCCCGGTTTGAATTGGCACAACGTGGACTGCAAAAGGTTTTCTGTTGAGGCTCTAGCGGTCCATCGCATTGCGCGCAGTTTGTCCGGGTGTCGCGGATCACGCCCCCGTCGCACCATTCGGGTTGTCCCTCTTTCCATGCAGGCCGCTTTGCCCCGGTGCGTGCAAAGGCTTGATGCAGGATATCACGCGCCGCCTTGTCAGCATCTGGCCAGCGCATTCCCTCAAGACACAGGCCAGACCGCAGCGCCGCCCAGATCGCGCCCTCATGGCTTATCAAGGTGGTGGTGATGCCGTTGCGCCAGTCCTCGCGGATCACATCGCAGATTGCTTGCACGATTGCCGCGCGCCGGTGAACCCTAAGCCCTGCCTTGGGCTTGCGGGTTTTCTTCAACAGCGCCGACATATCGAACGGCACGGTCACGCCCCCCTATTGGTTATCCAGCATGTGCAGGATCGGCCCCGGATCAATGCCCGCTGCCTTGGCCTCGGCCAGCGCGCCCACCATTGCCCCGAACGCCCGCGCCTTGCCGCCCGCGTCATACGCCTGCAAAGGCCGCAAAACGTCGATCACGACAGCCCCGCCCAGCTTGGCCGATGCCTCAGCCGCTATCAGCTTGCACAAAGGCTCCAGCGTCCATTGGGCAAGGTGCCGTTGCGCCTCGCGCACCATTGGCCCGGTTGTGCTTGGATTCAGCAGGGCAGGCAGAACCCCGAACGCCATAGCGATGGAACCCCGCGCCGCATCCAGGTGAATAGCCGCCTCGGCCTTTTTCAGATCGGGTGTCAGGTCCTCGCGCCGCTGGCCTTGCTGGACATACTGCCCCGCCGCCGCCGCTTGTCAAGCGCCCTCAATTATCAGGGTGCTACCATGCTGCCCCCGGAAAGCCCCGCGCATCGCTTCCATGTCATCCGGCCCGGAATCTGGCAACGGGACAACCTGCGAACCGATCGGTGCATTTTGCCATGTGTCGCGCAGTGCGCTTTCCAGCTCGTGCAGCAGGTTTGCCGACAGGGACGCCCGCCGCAACGGTGCCGTGCCGTGCCACGGTGCAACCGGATCGGAACCGATACGGACATGCAGCACTTCGCCCGCCAGGACGGTTTCAGAACGCCCGCCGCCTGCTTCACTGACAGAGACACGATAGGCGCGCGGAACGCCGTTCACGGTGGACAAGTCCCAGTCAGCACAGGGAACAAGCATGTCAGGCCGGATCAGCGCCACGAACTCGCCACGCAGCGCCAGAGAACGCGCCAGAAGGCCCATAAGGTGCCGGTCTAGGTAATCGGTGCCGGTCACATCAGCGCCGCTCAATGCCCCTTCCCAGAGCGAGACACAGCTTTGCACGGTGCTTGTCAGCTCCGACAGGTCAGATATGCCGCTGATATAGGACTGCCGCGCCGCCATGATTTGGGCGGTGTATCCGCTGCCGCTGGATCGGGTTTCGACTTCCGGCAAATTTGCGGAAGGTCTGCGCCGGAAAATATCAAGCAAGCCCATGTCAAAGCCTCCAGCGTTTCAGGGGGTGATCCGTTAAGCGCTTAACGGTTTCAGCCGCCCAGCATCGCGCCTCGATCTGCGCTGCGCTATAGGCTGGCCTTGTGACTGCCGACAGCTCGAACAGCTCGGCCCGCCTGATGGAACGCACCACGCCGTTACCGCTTCGCTCGATCCTCTCGCCGCCCGGTGAAACCCTGAAACCGGGTGACAGTCCACGGATCAGCCCCGCCTTGTGAGCTGCCAAGAAATCAGCCGCCCAGCTCGTGCCGCCGGCAATCTCGGCCTCGATCTGGACGGCCTCGCCGGTGTCAGTGATTTGCAGGGTGCCTGCCTGCCGACTTGCCAGGGGCTTTGCATAGTCATGGCCAGACAGAAGATGAATGTCGCCTTCTGCATCGATCCTTGCCGCAAAGGCCCGCGCCTCGATCCTCTCCGATCGGCCCGGTGCCAGCTCGGTTTCCTGCCCGTAGGGGAAAGCCCCGCTAATGCGGAACCCCCCGTCAGTTGCGCGCAGCTCTAGCGCGCCAGTAGCTGCGCCCCAAAGCATGATCAGCCCCCGCTTGCTGCGATTTCCAGCCCAGTCAGAACGCGCAGTTGCACAGGGCGCGCAACCGTCACGTCCATCGTGGCCAGCGCCGTGATACGCAGGCCGCCGGATTGTGCATCGGGGTAGGGATCGCGGATCATGTCGATCGCGCCCCATGCCCCGACATAGACAGGTGCAACGCCGCCGGTGCTGGTGGTCAGCAGCGCAGTTGTTGCCAAGGGTGTGCCGGTTGGTGCTGGCAAGGCGTTGCTGGTCATGTTCGCAGCGCCCAGGGCTTCGCGCAGGCGGTCATATTCGAACCGGAAGCCGCAATCGCCGACAAGGATTCCGTCCATGTAATCCCACAGCTCAGGCCGGATCATGGCACGAACTGCCCCCGGCCCGCTTGCTGCATTGGCCACCATGAAGGCAGTCACGCCCGCGCGGAACGCGCCCCACGTTGCCGCCGCGTCAACCTCTTGCAGTGCAATCCCATAGGTTGCCCGCCCGGTGATCACGCCCAGCGGTTGCCCATCGGCCCCAGTGCCAAGGAAACCGCCTGATCCATGGCTTGGCCCATAGCGCCGCCCATATCGCGCCGGATCGCCGCTTCCAGAGCCGTGCCGGATTGCTTGAACGCCTTGCGGGTGATCCGCATCTGGACGCCCAGGTTGTGATCGGGCTTCATGGCGCGGTCGGTGGTGACATAGGCGGTTGGCCCCGCCACGTTGGCCCCTTCGCCGTCAGCCCATCCAGCCGCAACCGAACTTGTCACGACAGGCCATTCCACAGCGCCGGAATCAACGCTGATCATTTGCGCGCCCATGCGCCCGGCCATGGAGTCCGGGAACAGGCGGTCAATGATCGGCCTTGTGCTGATCGGGTCAGGTGTGCCGGTGGAAACCGTGTAGCGCTGTTCAAGCGCCGCCCAGGGAACAGGAACGCCCCGGAAGCCGCCAGCACTGCGCAGCTCTTGCACCATTTCAGCCGTTGCCCCGTCCAGATTGCGGCCTTCGTCCAGAGCAAGCGCCACTTGCCGCAGCTCGAACTTGCCCAGAAGATCGGAGTATTCACGATCAGAGCGGGTTTCCAGCTCGGCCCCGGCCGAGCGCCGTTCTGCATCCTCTGCAATCAGCGCGCCACGATAGCGGGTTTCGTTGGTGCGGAACTCAGCGTCCAGCGCCTCGATCTGCCGGGTTTCATCTTCGGTGGTGCTTTCCTTGCCCACCAGCTCGGCCAGCGCTTGGCGAATCTCAGATTGCCTCCGCTGGATTTTCACAGAATTGAGCAAGGTAAATCTCCTTTCGCTCGGTTGGACGTGGCCAGCTCGGCCACAGCTACGCGCCACGCTTGGCGCTTGGGATCGGGGACATTCCCCAATTCTTTGTTGGTTTCGACCGTGTGGCAGGGTGCGCAGAGGGTCAGGCAATTATCGGGATCGAAGGCCAGCGCCGGGTGATCGGCCACGCGCTTGACGTGGTGAACCTCCAGCCGCTTGCGCGCGCCACAGTGCTGGCATTGCCAGCCGTCATGCTCCAGGACGCCGTGGCGAACCGCCTGCCATTCGCGACGCCTTAGCGCCCATCGCCCGCCATGAGCATGCTGGCCGCCGCCTATCTGCGTGAAAAGCTGCCCGCCGATCTGCTGGAGCATGTGCCCGCGCGCGCGGATCTCATCGGGATACGGCCCGAAGACATGGCCCTTGGCGCCGGACAGGACGGTCAGAT
>SKWJ01000403.1 GCA_007128995.1 Paracoccaceae bacterium | reverse complement strand
GTTTCACAACGGCGAGTGTCCAGACCTCAAACGGGTACAGACCTGCACCGGGCACTTGCAGTGTCCAAATGTACTGGCAGTCGAAACTCAGCGGATGATCGGCTCCAATGCGTCATAAAGGGCGCCGCCTTCGAGCGCGGCCCTACCCCAGGCGACGTCGGGAAGCGTGTCCGGCTTATAGCGCAGTTGGCGCAACTCGGTTTCGCAGACCCATCGCCTTGCTGTCACCACACCAGCGGGATCATGCCATTCCGGGCTGATTTGCCCTGCTGTGATCGTGGCAGGGAAGTAGATATCGACCTGATGGAAACTCCCCTCCGGGTCATGGAATTCGTTGATCAGGCAAGGCGCAGCCACAGCTATCTGCAGACCACATTCCTCGAATACTTCGCGTCTGAGATTGTCAGGAAGCGACGCACCACGCTCGACCCCACCCCCGGGCGCACACCACAGGTCGCTTTTCCCGTCGGGCCATGCGTTTACGATCAACAGCCTTTCCTGATGAAGAATGATCGCTCGGACGGCCAATCGCGGGAATGTCATCTATGCTGATCTCCATCTGGTATTGTCGTACATAGCGCTTATATTGCGCCCATGAAAAAATATCTTGCCCTGTTTCTATGCATCCTGCCACTGCCCGCCACGGCAGAATGTGTGATCTTGCTACATGGTCTGGCGCGGTCCGAAAATTCCATGCTGGTGATGGAAGAAACCCTGAAATTGCATGGGTATGAGGTGGTCAACCATGGCTATCCATCGCGCGCTGCACCGATAGCCGAATTGATGGACCATGTCGGCTTTGCGGTGGCTGACTGCCCAGATGGTCCGATCCATTTCGTAACTCATTCGATGGGCGGGATTCTGGCGCGCGGCTGGCTGGCGCGCAATCGGCCTGACGACCTGCGGCGGGTGGTGATGATGGCCCCGCCCAATCATGGCTCGGAAGTGGTGGACTTTTTCTCCGATATCGAGGCGTTTTCGTGGATCAACGGACCTGCGGGGCTGGAATTGGGCACGCGCAATGATGCCACACCCAACACTCTACCCGAATTTCCGGATTACGAACTCGGGATAATCGCCGGCGATGTGTCGCTCAACCCGCTTCTGTCGGCACTGATTGATGGTGAGGATGACGGCAAGGTGTCAGTGACGAGCACCAAACTGGAAGGGATGACAGATCATATTGTTTTGCCCGTCAGCCATACTTTCATGATGAACAACCCTATGGTGATTGCCGAAACGCTGGAATTTCTACGCAACGGGATGTTCGACCACGGCATGACCTTTGGCAATGCGCTGCGCAAACTGGCCAATCCCTGACGACAGAAACGCACTCAACTCTCGAACAGGCGGCCTTGTTCGGCAGGTCGTGGTGCCGCTATCCCCAGATGCGCCCAGGCTTTGGCCGCCAGCATCCTGCCGCGCGGCGTGCGTGCGATCAACCCCTGTTGCAGCAGGAACGGTTCGATCACTTCTTCAATCGCATCGCGCGATTCCGAGAGTGCTGCCGCAATCGTCTCGACCCCGACAGGGCCACCTGCGTAATTCTCTGCAAGCAGCCTGAGATAGCGCCTGTCAGCACTGTCAAGGCCAAGATGATCGACCCCAAGGCGGGTCAGCGCATTGTCGGCGAGTGGTTGGGTCAACCGGCCATCCCCTTCCACAAGCGCGAAATCCACCACCCGACGCAACAGGCGCCCTGCAATCCGGGGTGTGCCGCGCGCGCGCCGCGCCACTTCGCGGACCCCTGCTTCTTCAGAGGCAACGCCCAAAAGCCGCGCGCCGCGGGCCACAATCTGGCATAATTCGTCCTCGGAATAGAACTCAAGCCGGGTCGGAATTCCAAACCGATCACGCAACGGTGTCGTAAGAAGGCCCAGCCGTGTCGTCGCACCAACCAGGGTGAAGGGCTGCAATTCAATCCGCACTGTGCGGGCCGCCGGACCTTCTCCGATAACAAGATCAAGCTGAAAGTCTTCCAGCGCCGGGTAGAGCACTTCTTCAACGACCGGGTTCAGCCGATGTATTTCATCAATGAAAAGCACATCGCGGGCTTCAAGATTGGTCAGGATCGCGGCCAGATCGCCAGCTCTCGCCAGTACCGGCCCCGAGGTCATGCGAAATCCGACCCCCAATTCGCGCGCCATGATCTGGGCAAGCGTTGTCTTGCCCAAGCCGGGAGGGCCGTAAAAGAGAGTGTGATCCATCGCCTCGCCGCGCATGCGCGCAGACTGGATAAAGATCCTCAGGTTCGCGCGCGCCTCGTGCTGGCCGATAAAGTCATCAAGCCCCTGCGGACGCAGCGCGCGGTCGAGTTCCGGGTTGTCCTCTGGCAATTCACCGCCGCGCAGACTGGGGTCAGGGTTTGTCATCAATCAGCCTTTCGGGGCAAGCAGTCGCAGGGCAGCACGGATCAGGCCCGCCGTCCCGGCTCCGGGATCGCTGGCCTGCGCTTCGGCAACCGCGCGCGCGGCATCAGCCGGACCATAGCCCAGATTGGCAAGGGCGGACATGGCATCCGCTGTCGAATTGTCGGGCCTCGCGACCAAAGAAACCGGCGGGGCTGTGGTGATATCTGCCAAATCGGCGGGCGCGTCGCGCAGTGGCGCAGCCTGTGATGCGGGTTCAACCGCAGCCATCAGCGCGGGCGCTTTGTCCTTCAGTTCATGTGCAAGACGAAGGGCAAGTTTCGGGCCGACGCCGGGGGCCTTGCGCAATGCAGCGCTGTCCCCCAGTGCAATCGCCCGAGACACGCCTTCGGGGCCCAACGCCCCAAGAATTGCAAGCGAAGCCTTTGCACCGACGCCTTGCACAGATGTCAGCACCCGGTGCCATTCCTTTTCCAGCACGGTCAGGAAACCAAATAGCTGCATCAGATCTTCGCGCACCACAAGTTCGGTATAGAGTGCCGCGCCCTCACCTGGTCCCGGAAGTTGCGTCAAGGTACGCTCTGATACATAAACAATATACCCAACGCCGCGCACATCCAGCAAGACATGGTCCGGGCCGCGCATTTCAATCACGCCGGTCAGTTTGCCGATCATCTTCTACGCCCTGGCCAGGGCTATCGCCCGCGCAGACTGAGCATGAAAGGCGTGGCAAATTGCGATCGCCAGTGCATCGGCGGCATCAGGACCTGCTATCACCACGCCCGGAAGTTGCATGCGCACCATATGCTCCACCTGCTCTTTCGCAGCTTTTCCGACACCGACGACAGTTTTCTTGACAGCATTCGGGGCATATTCTCCGACATCAAGCCCGGCCTGCGCCGGAACCAAAAGCGCGATCGCACGTGCCGAGCCAAGCTTCAATGTCGCAACAGCATCCTTGTTGACAAAGGTCTGCTCGACAGCGGCAGTCTGAGGCGCGAACCGCGCAACCACATCTGTCAATTGCTGGTAAAGGTCCAGCAATCTCTCAGCCAGAGTATCCGCCGCATCAGAGTGGCAAATCCCGTTCGCCACATGGCGCAGGCGCACGCCATCGGCCTCGATCACGCCCCAGCCCAGATTGCGTAGACCCGGGTCGATACCAATAACGCGCATTGTGCCCCTGCTTTTCTGATATTGCCCGAAGTCAGAACTAGCACGAAAAGCGAACATCTGCCAAGCCCCGCCTGCCTTCGGAGTTGCAGCAAGCTCACTTGAGCTATGCTGCAGCTGCATAATGGCTTTGCATTTTATTGTTCTACTCCTGCAGCAGATTTACGCATATCTCCCCACTGTCTGCGCAAGACGCAGGCAGTTTATGAATCCTTACCCCGATGGAGACTAGAGATGTCCTTCTATGCCCAGAGCCGTATTCATACGGAAGAGGTGCTCGCCGGTTTCCAGGGCCTGTCGCTTGGCGCTTTTTTTGCCACCCTCAAGACCTGGAACGACGAACGCATCACCCGACGCGAACTTAATGCGCTTTCGGATCGCGAACTTGCTGATGTCGGGCTGCGCCGCTCTGATATCGATGATGTCGCGAGAGGCCTGCGCTGAAATTATTGTCCGGGACGGACTGCTATTTTGCCAAAGCCGCTCCATCGGGGCGGCTTTTCGCTTTTTCGGTGCAGATACCTGACAATCTGGACCAGATGGCCTGACAGAGCGTCAACTGATCACAGTCATACAACGCGCGAAAGGCCGTGCGGGATGTTGTGCGCAATAGGCAAGTGCCGCGCCGCAGCAAACCCCAGCGACGCAATACGTTCTGGATCAGGGCGCGCGGCGCAGTGTCAGCGTTGACCAGTCGCCGATATCTTCACGATCATGCAGGTCAAACCCGGCACTCTTATAGGCGTTGAGAACGCTTTCGGCCTGCTCAACCAAAAGGCCAGAAAGGATCGTATGTCCACCAGCCCGCACCATCCCCCCCATTTCCGGCGCCAGATCTATCAATGGGCCCATCAGGATATTCGCAAATACCAGATCGAAGGGTGCGGCCTGGTGCAGGCGCGCGTGATCAAAGCCCGTCGCCTCCAGGCAAATGAC
>SKWJ01000298.1 GCA_007128995.1 Paracoccaceae bacterium | reverse complement strand
GATCAACTACCGCACGTCCCACCAGATCCGGGCGCAGGCCGACCGTCTGCTGCCGCCCAGCATCTCCGACGTGGACGGAAATCGCGAGAGCCGCCGTGGCACGATCTCGGTGTTCGATGGCCCTCTGCCCGAGGTTCGGACCTTTGCGAGCCCCGGGGAGGAAAGCACCGCGATCGGCCAATGGATCGTCGAGCGCCTTTCGGAAGGGCTCCAGCCGCACGAGATCGGCCTCTTCGTCCGTAGCCCAGACCAGCTGGCTCGCGCCCGCGCTGCGGTGAAGTCGGCAGGGGCCTCGGCTGTCGAACTCAATGAAAGGATTGCCGCGGAGATCGGCAAGGTCGCAATCAGCACAATGCACCTGGCCAAGGGCCTCGAGTTCCGCGCAGCAGCCGTCATGGCCTGTGACGACGAAGTCCTGCCGCTTCAGGAGCGCATCGAGACCGTCGCCGATGAAGCCGACCTCCAGGAGGTCTACGACACCGAACGCCACCTCCTCTACGTCGCCTGCACCCGTGCGCGAGACCGCCTGTTGATCAGCGGGGTGGACCCGACCTCCGAGTTCCTAGACGATCTGGCGGGGTGAGATGCGAATGCTTCCGCTCACGCACTACCTGCCGGGCGCCTCAGCAAGCATACGGCTGTGCCACAGATCCTCTTGCGCGGCCATTCATCCTTACCGCGGAGACACTGTCCGCCCAAGGTCAGCTTTGCGGACGGAGCGGTCGTTGCCTGCTGGTTCTACATTTCAGAACGTGGCAGGCTCCTGCGCGCCAAGATACTAAAGGATGACCGGGAATGTGGATCATGGTTGCGGGGCCATACAGTTCAGGCGGCGCCTCCGAAGAGCAGAGGGTAAAGAACCTTCAAGCTCTGAACGATGTCGCTCTATGTGTGTTCGAAAAAGGACATGTTCCTGTGATCGGCGTGAACCTTGCACTGCCGATCATCGCCACGGCAGAAGACCGATATGAGGAAATCATGATGCCACTTTGCTTGGCGCTTGCGGATCGTTGTGACGCGTGCATCCGGATAGAAGGTGTTTCCAGAGGGGCGGACCAAGAGGTTGAGAGGTTTCGTGCGGCAGGGAAACCCGTATATTTTGATCTCAACGATCTGCCGCCTGCTACCCCATGAAGACACGTGTATTCTTCTGAGGGAAGCCATCTGAGAGAATGACGGGATTGGGCTCAAAACCCTTCGTGGGTATCGTGCCTCAGGTGGCGAACACCAGATCGTGCGTGTGCTCACTCTACGCAGTGTTCCGCCAAACTGTTTGAAGCCTGCTTTAACGGCCCGAACCTGACCGCTGAGTGTGAGTTTGCGGGGCACAGCTTGTTTCCGGCAGGCTTTGGATCACTTCCTTTGACAACCCAGCGCACAGACATGACTGCGCTGGGGGCCTTGCACGGTTCTTCGGCAGCATGACGGCTCGGCAAGGGGCATTTGTCAAAACGCCGGGTGATCATGTCATCTCTTCTGCGAATCTGTGTTCAGAACAAAAGCACTTCTGTTCGCCAAGACAGGCCAGCGCAGCGCCAAAGGGATAATCTGGCTATAGCGCCGAAAGGGCGGTGGTCGCGATCACCGGCATCCTGAAAAGCTGGATTGCAGATTTTGCAAGCCAGCTTCTGCCAGACGCCCATTCTTTTCAAAGCCAAGCCATCCGGCCCGCCGGATGGCCTGAAGCGCGCCGGTCACCAATTGGCATATGCCAGAAATTTGCCTGACATCTCCACCTTCACCCGGTCGCCCTTTGGGTTCGGGACACGGCTGATGACCATGTCGAAATCGATCGCAGACATGATCCCGTCTCCGAACTCTTCCTGTATCAGGGCCTTCATTGTCGGACCATAGACGCCCACAATCTCGTACAGGCGATAGATGCAGGGGTCTGTAGGAACTGCCTGATCCCAGATCTTCGTCGGATACTCTTCCAGCACCTCTTGCGCCTCTGTGGGCAGGTCAAGCAGGGCGACAAGCGCTGCCGCCTTGTCGGCAGGCATCGAGTTCATGCCCATGCAGGCCGAATGGGTGAATACGGGCGACAGGCCGATGCTGTCTGAAATCTCTGCCCATTTCAGGCCTTTGCGCTTCTTCGCCATCAGGATCAGCAGGGTGACATCTTCCTTCGACAGCATCGCGGCGTCGCTCATCAGGTCTTTCATTTCAGGGACTCCTCCGGTCAGGTGATAATAGGGTCAGGAATTAACGGCTTTCAGCTGCGCCCGGACCAAGTCAGGCTCTGGCTCGGGGGCAGGTTCAGTCAGATCGATGCGCACAGGATCGGGACTTTGGCTTTCACCATCCGAACGCTGCCCCGCCAGTTCCTTTGATCGCTTGCCAAGGAACTGCACCAGATGGTTGCGAATGGCGTAGTAATTGGGATGGGTCACGATATCCGTCCGCACCCGCGGCCTTGGGATCGTGATCTCCACCGATTCAGCGACACGGGCAAAGGGGCCATTGGTCATCAGCAGAATGCGATCTGCCAGAAGGATCGCTTCGTCTATATCATGCGTGATCATGAAGACTGTCTGCTCGGTCTGACTCCAGACCTTGAGAAGCTCTTCCTGGATCGTGCCGCGCGTCAGCGCATCCAGCGCGCCAAACGGCTCGTCCAGCAAAAGCAGTTTCGGCTGGTTGGCGAAGGCCCGCGCGATCGAGACACGTTGGCGCATCCCCCCTGAAAGCTGGCTGGGCTTGCGATGGATCACATCACCTTCCAGCCCGACCATTGCCAGATAGCGCGTGGCATGCTCGATCACCTTGTCGCGCGACCAGTTGCGATAGCGCGCCTTGATCCCAAACGTCACATTCTTCAGCGCCGACAACCAAGGCAGAAGCGAATAGTTCTGAAACACGACGCCGCGGTCAAGGCTGGGGCCGGACACGGCAACACCGTCCATCTTGACCACGCCGGATGTCGGTTCTGACAGACCGGCCAGCACATTCATGATGGTTGACTTGCCGCAACCGGAATGGCCCAGGATGCAGACAAACTCTCCCTTGTCGATCCCGAAACTGGCATTCTCGAACACAGTCAATGTGCCACCCGCACCATCAGGGAAAGTCTGGGTCAGGCGTTCGATACTCAGGAAGTTCTTTTTCATCACATCGCTCCGTTCATTCGGCATAGGTAACGGCGCGCTGCAGGGCTGCGAAAAACGCATCCAGCAACATGCCCACCACACCAATCATGAGGATTGAGAAGATCACCGATGTCAGATCGAGATTGTTCCACTCGTTCCAGACATAATAGCCAATCCCGGTCCCCCCCACGAGCATCTCTGCCGCCACGATCACCAGCCAGGCGATCCCGATCGAGATACGCATTCCGGTCAGAATGGTGGGGGCGGCTGCAGGCAGGATCACCGTCAGCGCCGTGCGCAGGCTGCCCAGTTCATGCGTGCGCGCCACATTCACCCAGTCGGCCCGCACCCCTGCCACGCCAAAGGCCGTGTTCAGCAGCATTGGCCAGATCGAACATATGAAGATGACAAATACCGCGCTGGCATTGGCATCCTGAATGATGAACAGCGCAAGCGGCATCCATGCCAAGGGAGAGATCGGGCGCAGGACCTGAATGAACGGGTTCAGCGCCTTGTAGGCGACCGGCGACATGCCGATCAGAAACCCCAGCGGCAAGGCCACAAGCACCGCCAGACCAAAGCCCGACAGGACCCGGTAGATCGAATAGGCAAGCTGGATGCCAATGCCCTTGTCATTGGGGCCCGCATCATAGAACGGGTCGCTCAACTGTTCCCATGCCTTGATGAACACGTCGCTTGGGGGCGGAACAGCGGCACGTTGCTGCCCCAGCCCCATCAGGATTTCATATTCGGTCAGCGCCTCGCCGATGACCTGCCGCGTCACCGAAATTTCCCATGCGCCCAGAAAGACCGCCAGCAGGACAACAGACAGGATCGCGGCGCGTTTGTTCAGGGACAGGCTTTGCATGGTTTATCCCCGCTTGATCGCGAAACTGTCGACATAGGCTTCAGGCTGATCGGGATCGAAGGTCTTGCCCATGATCGTATGCGATTTGTAGGTCACATCAGGGGCATCATAGCCCAGATCATTCATCACTTTGCGCGCATCGGACGCCAGATAGACCTGCTCGGCAATCGCCTTGTAATCTATCTCGCCGTTGATATAGCCCCAGCGCTTCATCTGGGTCAGGATCCATACCCCCATCGAATGCCACGGGAACGGGTCGAAATCGATCCGGTCGGGCACGCGCTGCACATTGCCCAGACCATCGGCGAAGGTGCCGGTCAGAACCTGCTCGATCACCGGAACCGGCTGGTTGAGATAATTTGCGGGCGCAATCGCCTCCGAGATTTCCTTGCGGTTCTCGTGGTTCGAGGCATATTGCGTGGCGTCGATAATCGCCTTCAGAAGCGCCCCATAGGTATTGGGCAATTCAACTGCAAAGCGACGCGGCGCGGCAAAGGCGCAGCAGGGGTGGCCTTCCCAGATATCCTTGGTCAGCAT
>SKWJ01000044.1 GCA_007128995.1 Paracoccaceae bacterium | reverse complement strand
GCCGAGGTTAACAGAGTGTTTACAAGGCCCGCCATCGTCACGGGTCACCCTGGCTACTGGTCTGGGTTCCTGCCCGACGCGCGCATCATCGAAGATACGCCGGTTCTTGCGCTGGACGCCGGCGCGCATGATCTGGTGCTGCATGTCATGGCGCTGCACTGGGCCTCTGACACGGTCGGCCAGTTGGTGCAGGCCCGGCGCGCGCTCTGCCCAGACGGGCTGTTTCTTGCCGTATTGCCCGGCGGGCAGACCCTGTCAGAGCTGCGCGCCTGTCTGGCGCAGGCCGAGGTGGAACTCTGCGGCGGACTGAGCCCACGGGTGCTTCCAATGGCTGAACTTCGCGATCTGGGAGGTCTTTTGCAGCGCGCAGGCTTTGCCTTGCCAGTGGCCGACAGTGTCTGCCAGAAGGTGCGATATCAGCAGATCGAGCGTCTGTTTGCCGATCTGCGCCAGATGGGAGAGCAGAATGCACTTGCGGCAAGACGTCGCAGATTTGCGCCGCGCACGCTGTTTGAACGCACAGCCGAACTCTATGCCACCCATCATGCCGATTCAGAAGGGCGCCTTAAGGCAAGCTTCGACCTTGTCTTTCTGACAGGTTGGGCGCCTGACAGCAGTCAACCGCGCGCACTGCGTCCCGGATCCGCCACAACGCGGCTTGCCGATGCCTTGAATGCCCGGGAATTGCCGCTGCCTGATCAGGTCAAAATCCCCGGCAAAGATTGATTCCTTGGCAAAACCCTTTACATGGCATTCAAATCCAGAAATCCGCCGGGAGATAGGGTATGAAGGACACCGCCATGCTTGATGCAAAGCCAAAGTCACAGACAGCACGCTGCCCGGTGCATATGGACCAGCCCGGCGAGGGGCGTCTTGAACATGCCGACGCTGACCATCCGCCGGTCCCGCGCGCGAAAGTTGGTGTCTTGCTGGCCAATCTGGGCACGCCTGACAACTACGATTACTGGTCAATGCGGCGCTATCTGAACGAATTTCTGTCCGACAAGCGCGTGGTCGACTACCCCGCTTATCTATGGCAACCGCTTTTGCAACTGATCATCCTGACTAAACGGCCTTTCACCTCTGGCGCGAATTACAAGTCGATCTGGAACCATGACGCGAATGAAAGCCCCCTTCTGACGATCACGAAAGATCAGACCGCCGCAATTGCCGAGCAGATAACCCAGCGGCTTGGTGGTGAGGTGATGGTTGACTTCTGCATGCGCTACGGAAATCCGTCGACCAAGTCGAAAGTCGATGAAATGGTCAAGGCAGGGTGTGACCGGATTCTGTTCTTCCCGCTTTACCCGCATTATGCGGGGGCGACATCAGCGACGGCCTGTGATCAGTTCTTTCGCGCATTGATGGAACAGAAATGGCAACCTTCGGCGCGGACCGTCGCGCCCTATTGCGATCATCCCGGCTATATCAAGGCGCTGGCCGATTCGGTGCGCCGGGCTTATGATTCCATGGATGAAAAGCCAGAGGTTCTGGTGGCGTCCTATCATGGCATGCCAAAGCGCTACCTGATGGAAGGCGACCCGTATCACTGCCAGTGCCAGAAAACCACGCGCCTGCTGCGCGAGGAACTGGGCTGGGAAGAGGGCAAAATCCAGACCACCTTCCAGTCGGTCTTCGGTCGCGAAGAGTGGTTGCGCCCCTACACTGTCGATCATGTGGCCGATCTGGCGCGGCAGGGCGTGAAACGGCTGGCAGTGGTAGCCCCTGCTTTCTCGGCAGACTGCATCGAAACGCTGGAAGAGATCAACGAAGAGATCTGCGAGAGCTTTGAGGACGCAGGCGGTGACCATTTCACCTATATACCCTGCCTGAATGATGATCCTGCCCATATTGCGGCGCTGAGCGACATCATCGAAGACAATCTGCGCGGCTGGACCGGGTGACACCCGGCGCCGCCAGACGGCAAGACATGAAAAAAGGTGGCAGGAAACCCGGCCACCTTTCAATTTCAGACTGTGGCGCGCGAGTTATTTCGCTGCGACAGCAGCAGCAACGAGCAGCAGAAGCATGATCGGAACGATGATGCCAGCCGAAGACGCGCGAGTCTCTTCAACAACAACAGCAGGCTCGATGACCGGCTCTGCCATCTTGCTTGTTGTGTGACCGCCAGCAAAAGCAGTTGTTGCAGCCATCGAAAGCGCAGCAGCGAGTGCGATTTTCTTCATAGTAACCTCCAAAACGTGATGACGCCCTTCAGCAGACGCCAACTCCAAGACAATGTGTCGTCCTTTCGGGAAATCACTTTCTTGTGCCAAATTCAATGGAATGCAGCCGCTAAGTCACGGCTTTCCGTCATCTTCGACAAATTCGCAACACTTTTAAGGTGCACCAAGGGCGTTGACGCTGCAATCACTCTTCCGAGAGAAATCGCGACGCCGTGCAGGAAAACCACGATCATTGCAGGAACATTCTGCCTCACGAGGAGTTGTGTTTGCTAAAATTGCGACGACTCGCTATGCACCGGCAAAAGAACAAGGATTGAAATAAATGGTTCGTATCGTTGCGCTGCTTCTGACAGCCGTTGCACTTGCAGCGTGTGAGACAGGCGCGCCCACCTCAGTGCCGATTGGTCCGGACGGTCGTCCCATGCAGGTGGTCTACCGAATCGGGCCATCAGATGCACCGCGCGTGCGGCAGCGCATGCAGGATGGTGTGAACACATTGCGCAGCCAGAACGGGCTGTCGCCGCTTCAGGCAAATTCGCAATTGGCCAGCGCTGCCGCGACTCATGCGCAGGACATGTCGTTCCAGAGCCGTGTCTGGCACTGGGGCTCGGACGGATCCAGCCCGATGCAGCGCGTGCAGCGCGCCGGATACAGCGGCACATTTGTCGGCGAGATGATCTCGGAAACCTTTGAAAACGAGTTCGAGACCGTGAATGCCTGGATGACAGAGCCGGAGACGCGGCAAGTGATCCTGGATCGCCGTGCGACCGAGATCGGCGTCGGCTGGTATCAGGAAGCGAATGGGAAACTGTGGTGGACGGTTGTCTTGGGTGCAGGTCAACAAGGCCTGCAAATGGCCGGGCGCTAAAAACCTGAAACGCTTGTCACCAAAAAAGCCGCAGATGTCTGCGGCTTTTTTGGTTTCAACCCCGATGTGCCCCATCCGCAAGGCTGCGCACATAGTCCAGAACATCGGCAACAGGTTTGCCATCCGCGATTTCCTTGACGATGGCCGAGCCGACCACGCAACCATCAGCAACGCTGGCAATCTGTTCTGCGGTCTGGGGGGTAGAGATACCAAAGCCCACGATCACGGGCAGATCGGTTGCCGCCTTGATCCGCGCGACTTCCGGGCCAACCTGAGTGGCTTGCGCCGATGCGGCCCCGGTAATCCCGGTGATGGAAACGTAATACACAAACCCGGACGTGTTTTGCAGCACTTTGGGCAAACGTCGGTCATCTGTTGTGGGCGTGGCAAGCCGGATGAAGTTCAGCCCGGCCGCCTGTGCCGGAAGGCACAACTCGCTGTCTTCTTCGGGGGGCAGGTCAACAACGATCAGCCCATCGACGCCTGCGGCACGCGCATCGCGCAAAAACACGTCCACACCGCGGTTGTAGATCGGGTTGTAATACCCCATCAGGACAATCGGTGTCGCATCATTCCCGGCGCGGAAGCGGCGCACCATTTCCAATGTCTTTTCCAGCGTCTGGCCGCCTTCCAATGCCCGCTGCCCGGCAAGTTGGATTGTCGGACCATCCGCCATCGGATCAGTGAACGGAACACCAAGCTCGATAATGTCCACACCGGCCCCCGGCAGCCCCTGCATCACCGCAAGCGAGGTTTCCAGATCCGGGTCCCCACCCATGATATAGGCCACAAATGCCTTGCGGCCGTCCGATTTCAATTTGGCGAATGTCTGGTCGATTCGTGTCATCTGATCCTGTCCCTGCCTTGGCGCTTTGTGGGTGTGTGCGAAAACCGGGGCGGAATCAAGCATGCGTCTGCCAAATGGGTCGGCGCGGGCCTTGTCTTGTGGCATCACAGCCCCTACAAGCGCGGCGCTGCAACCATCGAAAAAGGACGCGCATCATGGGTTTCAGGATGGGAATTGTCGGCTTGCCGAATGTCGGGAAATCGACGCTCTTCAATGCTCTGACCCGGACTGCCGCCGCGCAGGCCGCAAATTTTCCCTTTTGCACGATCGAACCGAATGTCGGGGATGTGGCCGTGCCCGATGCGCGCCTGCAAAAACTGGCCCAGATCGGCAAATCGCGCGAAATCATCCCCACTCGCATGACCTTTGTCGATATCGCGGGGCTGGTGCGCGGGGCATCCAAGGGCGAAGGGCTGGGCAACCAGTTTCTGGCCAATATCCGCGAAGTCGATGCAATCGCACATGTGCTGCGCTGTTTTGAAGATGACGATGTCACCCATGTCGAGGGCAAGATCGACCCTGTCGCCGATGCAGAGACCATCGAGACCGAACTGATGATCGCCGATATGGACTCGATCGAGAAACGGCTGGCAAATCTGT
>SKWJ01000056.1 GCA_007128995.1 Paracoccaceae bacterium | reverse complement strand
TCAGGCCGATCTTGTTCAGCCCCGCCTTCACCACTGCCTCGCGGGCAACCGTCACGCGGCTGGCGACCTTCAACCCGGCATCGCGTTCGAATTTTTCCAGCTTGGCATCGTTCGGCGTGGCTGTGGCCAGCACCGTGAAGTCGGGCGACAGCACGTTCAGAAAGAAATCCGCCGTCGCCGCCGCACCCGAGCCGAAATTCAGATGCGCCTCGTCGATCACCACGCCGATGCGGAACCCCCGCTCGCGCAACTCGGCAATCATGCTGTCCACCGACAGCGACGCTTCCTTGTCGGTGCGGACCTTACGGCTCTCCTTCTTCACCACGGCGACCGAGGCCCAGGTTTGCACGAACACGTCGCCATCCCGCGCCGCACTCGCCTCGCGGTCAGCATAGACATCGCGCTGGCGCAATGCGCCGCATTGGGCGCTCAGGGCGCTTCGGGTCTGTGTCACCAGCCCGGCATAGGGCGCAAACCAGAACCACACCGTCTTGGCCGAAAGCTGCCCGCGCACGGCTTCCAGCGCGCGACCCAGCATCAAGGTCTTGCCCGATCCGGTCGGAGCTTGCAGCAGGATCACCCCCAACTCGCGGGAAATCCGCGTCCGGTGCTCGGGTTCGCGGTCATGCAGGGCGGAAACGGTGCGCAACGTCTCGGCCATCGCATCGACGGCATTCAACTGATACTTTGCCAGCGATACTCGGAAATCAGCGTCACCCGTCATTGGCGGAACCTTCCGACCAATTCGGTGCGCACGGATCGTACGTCCAGCGCATCGCCAAGGGAGGCGGTGATCTGGCCCGGTGCCCAGGCATAGACAAAGGCATTCTCGCGCCGCTGCGCCACATCGCGCAGGTGGTCCAACAGTTCGGTGCTGACCCGATCAGCAAATATCAGGGTTTGCTGATCTGTCTTGTGCTCTTGCCACGGCGCTTGGGTGTATTGGGTCATGGGCAGGCGGTGCAGCGTTTCCAACGCAGCCCAAACCTCGGCAGGCGTAAGGTCTTGGTCGAGGTCTTCAAACTCGATCTCGCGGCAGCGCAGATAGGCGAAATCAGCGGCAAGGTCCGCAAATTTCTTGTCTCTCGAGGCATTCAGGCGGCGAATGCGTTCCGCCGTCACATCGCGGCATATGTTCTTGTCTGGTTCATGGGCAGTCGCCTCGGTGGACGACACCATGATGAAGCGCCGATCCCCGCCATCCTCGGCGTTCAGTTCCATCACCGCTTGTGCAGTGGTTGCGGAACCTGCGAAGAAATCCAGCACGATGTCACCTGGCCGTGTTGACTGTTCCACTAGCAGTTTGAGCAGAGAGACGGGTTTGGGGTACTCAAACACCGACTGCCCAAAGATGTTTCTGATCTGGCGAGTGCCTTCCGCAGTTTGGCCAACTTCCTCTGAATAACTATCTTCCGAATCAATGCCATCGAGCATGCTGGAAAGAGGATTGGGCTCTTCAGTTTTATCCCGAAGGAATTTCTTTATCCGAACACTTCCAAGGCCGATCTTCTTTCCAATCCATTCATCAAGGTTGGGAAGGTCAAGCCGTGCAAACTTATGTGCTGATCCGTCAGCAATCGCAGCAAGCAACTCTTCCATAGTCTTGTAGACGACATGCTCGCCTTTGCGCTTGAAAATTATTAGCTTTTCAGAGATTAAGTCTTCGATTGTTGGGCCGGTAAGGCCCTTGTCGCCTTTTCTGCCAACCGACCACACCCTGTTAGGATTTGGCGGGTAGAATATGCCGGTTTCTTCATCTTCAATGAAGTAAACGCCGTTCTTTCGCTGTTTGTATGTCTTCGGCTGTTGGAGAGGGTCGTCTGTCCAATCGCCCCGCTCATCACCGTCGGGATTGCTGTAGTCAGCTCGCTGTTTCGCAGAACCTGCGAACTCGAAACCGGCATTCCTGTAGACTAAGACAAAATCGTGATCCTTCGAAAAGTTGCCGCTGTCGTAGCCGCCCTTCCTCGTTCGCCAGACAAAGCAACCTAGGCGCATGCCGGGCAGAACTTCATCCATCAACAACTCAAGGCGCGCACGCTGCTCATCATTGATTGAAACCAGCATAACGCCAGATGGAGCAAGAAGATCACGGGCTAGCGCGAGACGCCGGTACATAAACTCAAGCCATGTCGACTGCCGATATGCATCCTCTGGGTTGATGTAGCGGTCATTGTAGACCCAGGTCGTTGTGCCGGTGTTATAGGGCGGGTCGATGTAGATGCACTTAATCTGACCTGCCATCGTCATGCGCAGCCAGCGCAGGGCATCGTAGTTGTCGCCCTCGATCACCATGTTCCGCCAGGGCGCGGGCTTGTCAGACAGGTCCGGGATGATCGTCGCTGCCACAAAGTTGGCGTCCACGGCGTTGTCCGCCTCGATCTCGTCCCGCTCCCAGACCAGCCCCAGCTTCTTGGTGCGGTCCCGCTTTTTCAGCAGTTCGATCAACTGCTCGCGGGGAAGATCGTCATACTTTCTCATGCCCTGTCCCGTCTTCGTGGGGCGTGTGCTCCGCCCTGTCGGCCATGGCTGGTGGGACAAGCCCGCCGCCCGTTGCCTAAGCGATACACCACCGCTGCCCATGTCTCAACGCCAGAAGGCATTGACCTCGCGCGAGATTCTACTTGGGTGCATTCGACTTTTTAGCGGCATCGGCCGCGGCCTTCGCTGCGTCTCTTAAGACCTGTGGTTTCGTCGCATCCATCTCAGCCTCATACCGCTCCATTTGGATTTTCATGAGCGATCCAGGAAGATCGAATGACGCAAGGAAAACAAAGGTCGCAAGGCCAAGGAATACGGTTTCTAGCCAACACCGTAATTCGGCTTGCGTGTCTGGTACAAGAAACGTGCCCAAGGCTGAGCCGAGAGTAATCAGATAAAGGAAGAACAGCAATTTCTGCCGGAACAGCTTTCGCTGGACCGTTTGCTTCATCAATTGCAGCTCCTGCCAGTTCTTTGCTTGTTTCAGCGTCGGTTCCGCAATCAAAGTAATTACAGCAATCAGAAACCCTGCGAGGATGGAGAAGATCGTAACAACCGTGTTCACCGCATCGGTGTTGTCGGCGACCATCGGCTGAAAGACGTAACCGACAGTGCCGGACACGGCGATAGCGATGGCGAGCTTGCCCAGCCGCCACCAGTCCGTCTGGCTGCCCTTCTGCCCGCTACCCACGTCATGCCCCCAGCTGGCCGTTCTCCTCAAGCTCTTCCATATAGGTACGCAGTTCATCCCATGCTTGAAATACGCTGACAGAATTTGCGTGGGCCTCGATCTTTACGGCCTTTTTCACCGAGACCTCATCAGGTTTGATGACCGCACCGTCGCGCAGGTTGATCACATAGCCATCCGCGTTCTCGTCCTCGGCAATCTCGCCCGCCAGGTGGTCGAGGCCGTCGCGGGCGGCGGACAGATCGCCCTTTCTAACGTTGATTGAAACGGTGACGGTGCCTTGCTCGGCTTGCCTAAGCTGGCGCAGTTCAGCGTCTCTTGCCGTCAGCGACCGGAACGCCTCACCGATGGCCCGTTTGGCAATCTGCCCAAATCCTCCCCCTCCCTCGACCTCAATGAGCTCAACCGCTGTCGCTTCAGAGATGTCCACCTTCATGTCGATGCTCTTGACGCCCACTCGCTCGATGATCGCGAGCGCGTTCGGGTTGCCGACGCGGGTTAGCTCGAACATTTGGGCTTCGCGGGCCATCCCCGCCTTCTTGAATAGACCGGACAGGTAGCTGCGCAGCGCCCCGCCGTTGCGCCCACAGTTCAGACAAACAACATGATTGCCCCGGATCAGGGCGAAGAAATCGGCGTTGAGGAAGTTCTCGTCCGCGTCGGGCTGACGCTCACCCAGATCCACTTGCGCTGCTGGTGCCATCGGGATAGTTCCAACGCCTTGCCGATCGTAGTACCGGGCGCAATGCAAAGCGAAGCCAGACCCTCTTTGATCCTGCTCCTTCATGCCAGTAACGATAGATCTGTCCGTGCGGGGCACACCTCGATCGAGGTGCGTTGGAAACTGCCCCCAAGCTTGCCGCGTCAATTCTTCAAGGTTCTGGCCGGGAGCGACGAAGCGGGCACGGCGATACTCAAGGGTTCTGTTAATCTGCGGCAAGCTGCAAACCTCATGAAGCTACTAGTTTACCAATATTGCGCTACCGCTTGCGAGAGGTGCAAGCGAATCCGCCCATCCACAAGGGAACCCAGTTTTCCCGCGGTTTCGCTTTTTTGCATAGCGACCGTCCACTTGACCTCCCACAGCGTTGCATCGGTTATCAGCCCATCGCGGATCCAGCCCAGCGCATTCTACCAGCCGTGATAGGCGCGCGCTGCCACCCCGATCTGGTGGGCATGCAGGGACAAGCTCACCGGGACGGCCAGAACTTCGACTGCGCGCCACCTTCGCCAAGCCTGGATGCGCTCGTTGCGGACCACAACACTTGCCGCGCAATCGCCAAGCTGATTGCGCGTCACCTCGATCGGCACGCAACGTGGTACCGCACTCGGCATCTAGCCCGG
>SKWJ01000264.1 GCA_007128995.1 Paracoccaceae bacterium | reverse complement strand
GGTTTTGCACCTGTCTCCGACGACGGCGTCTGAGGGCGAGAATGTCCAGCGAACTGTCTCCGTCGAGCGGAGAATTCTCGTTCGGTTCCCGTGGGCTGGTACGCGCGATGGCGCTGGCGAGGATGGCGGCCAACTCCGCCAGCCGCTCATTCGTGGTGAGCGTGTCTGCGAGCGGCGCGAAGGCGATGTCATCTGGCATGGGGACCGAACCTCCTGAGGCGGTTTGCTCCGTGTTCGCCGCTACTGGTGAAGGATTTCAAGGCAAAACTACCGGGGGGCGCAACCAGGCGTCCGGCAGGGTATTGTTGCGAACGTGATGCCAGAGGCTGAACACCTCAAAGCGTGTCAACCACCTTCTAGTGCAGGGAGTCAGACATGTTCCAAAAGCTAGCCGGCGGTACACATTTTGAGCTCAGGTCCCCCTCCAGCCAGACGATATGATGTGTCGGCATGCGCCCTATCGCCATGATCGGCTCGGTCGCATAAGCAACCATGCCGCAGGCGAGGTCCTCCCCCGCAGATTTCTTCATCAGTTCCATCAAGGCTAACCTTTCATCGGTCACCGTCGTCTCGATTCAAGGTTCTGCAACCCTAACCTCCTCCGACGACCAGCGCTGGCCACGGTCGTTACCGCTGGCGACGTGAAGCGCTTCGCCGACGGCTCTGCATACGGCCTCCTCCCACAGCACATATAGGGACACCGCCGTCGCCAACCGTTTCCCCCTTAACCCTCTGGAAAAGCCTCTGAACTCCAAGAACTATCGATCAACCAACGAGCGACGCTCATGATTGACTTCCTGCGCTCCAGCTACTATGCGACCTGTTCAGAGACTTGGGAGCACATGAGCCAAACCTCACAAGCCTTCCTTGGAGACAAGGATATAGCCCATTCGATTCCTGTGGTGCCGATTGAGTTCGGCCATGGGGTGGCTGGCGATGCCTTTGACGACCTTGTCGGGATCGAACTGGAGCGTCACCAAGCCACAGCTCAATTTCCGCGGGTGTGTGTGTTAGATTTTCGAGAGACGCGATGGATTGACATTGCCTCGACCCAACGCATTTCCGCATTCTATTTGGCGGCACGAAAGCGCAACTGGATGACGCTTGTTCGTCCTCCAAGGTTAAAGAAGGTGCGTGACCATTGGAGGCTTTGGAGATTTCCGGCGGCGTTCGAAGCAGCTACCGATACTCCATTCTCTCGGTTGATTGCTGGTGATGATCGATCGATCCTAAACGAGCAGCAGTCTACGTATGACGAGCGTCGCATCCTAAGAATTCATGACGGCCACGATCCTCACTCCCTTAGGTCATCCAACTTCTGGGGCTTCGTTAGCGAAAAAATATCGCCTACGAATTTGCCCAGCGTAGCCAGTAAACAGGCCGATCTTTGGAGTATGGACGACGTTCAAGACCTGCTAAAAAAATACATCGCCGGACGCGTAGACTACATTCCTACGAGAGTGGTCTTTGAAGCTATTTTTAACGCGACAAAGCATCCGGGCGCTAGCGTTATTCAAACAGCTTCCTATCACGACAAGCTTGCGCGCATGAAGGCACAGGACAAAAGCGAGGGCCGAAAATCCGATTTCGTGATGTTTTTCTGGGATAATGGGCGATCAATCCTATCAACAATAGACGACGCAATCAGCCGTCAGGTTGAACTCAAGCGGCACTATCTGCAGGATTTTGAGAGGAACTACCTTCTGAAGTTCCGCCCTTGGGATAAGGAGAACCCTTACAAGAATCCGGTCAATTCTTCCATTGATGTTGATCTAGATTTGCCGGATGAGGTTCGCTTGCTGTCTGTCCTTTTTCCCGGGGTAAGCACGAAGCCTGAGATGGAATCCATTCATCAAACACACCCGGCGTTAAATGAGCTCGACGAACGGCTGACTCGACGTGGTATGGGTCTCTTCGTGCTAGCTAATGCGGTAGCAGAGGTATTGGGGGGGTCATTAGAATTCCGAACCGGTCGGCACTACATGCATGTTAAGAAAACAAAGCCTCAGACGGCGGAGAGAACTGGCGCACCGCTTGAGATCCTCGTTTCGGAGACGAATCCTTACCTGCCAGATTTTGAAGGTAATCTGATTACGATACGCATACCGTCGGTATAGATAGATATGACTACGCTTATTTTTCCAGTACGGTTTCGGAAACCTATCAATAAAATTTCTGATAAAACTCAAGCATTCCTTAAGAAATTGGCCGCGATCGGTTTTGGGGTTGCGGATGAACAGGATTATAATGTTTCAGAGCTGTATCCCATCGCAAACCCGCGAGATTTTCCACCTGGGCCGTTTCGAACAGATCTAATCAATCGGATAGTCGACGCGAAAGGGGTAACGAAACTTCTCATAGACGTAGGAGGCCCCAACGAAACTGAAGTACTTCAGCCCAGGTTCGTGGTTGCCCTTGTTGCTGCCATCTCGGCTGTCAGACGTGACTACCCCGAAATTGAGATATTGCTTTGTTTGCCGTCCAAGCTCGACGAGGAAGATGACTTTTCCCCGATGCTAGACGATTTGTTCTCAGCCGGGAAAATTGCTCGTTATTACTACGACACCGAAGACCTTATTTCGCACCTGTGTAAAGATGACGACTATGAGCGCTCCCGCGGCGTGCTGAAGGCACATTTAGCTGCGGCGTCGACGGAGCCAAGAGTTGCACTTGAACGGAAGATGGTTTGCCACGTTGGGAACTTTGTTATTCCTGGTCTAGGCAAGCGCGTGTATGATTTCTATGAGGGTGACTTTGCGACTGAAGAGATTTATCGAATCACCTGCCGAATAATCTCTGAAGAGCTTGAAACTAAGGATTCAGTTCGAATTCTTTTCGACGATATTGTCTCTGACTGGTTTGCCAGACCTGTACAAAACGCAATAAACCATTTTGACTCGCGGGCTTCTGGGTTGAGCTTTTCGGAGGCTAATCTCGACGAAGAATCGGTGTTTTTTGACCTTATTCTGCTCCCGATCTGTAGAACGGGAGCCTCGGCTAGGGATATACTTGAGCGCATCAATTACGGGAAATCCGGGGGATCTCCAAGTATCTTTGCGCTGGTGGATGTTGGTCCCCGTGACCTCAGTGCTGAGGGCATTCGTGAGGTTGAGCTCTATGATGGAAGCCACGTAGCTCAGATTAAGGTCGTTGCGTGGTTGGGCAACCGGGCTGAGAAGCTAGGAAAAATTTGGGCTGGACTTGAGATCGAGCCGCTTGACTCCTCAAGGATCAACTTGAGCGGCAACTTCCCTGCTGACTCAATGTGGGCCATGGTGTTCGAAGCGGATCTAGAAGACGAGAGCTATGTACCGTCTTACCGTCCGTCACTCGGCAAAGTCCCTAGTTTCGAGAATATGATATTACGGAACGGGCCGCTTCTCGCAGCTAAGATTAATCGCAGACTTGGGGAATCGTTTGGGCCACAGATCGGGCGGAATTTTGCTTTTCTTCATCCTGACGAAAAAACCGCAAATCTGCTTGCTTCCTGCGTTTGGGATCTGGCGGATATCGACTCCATTCCGATAAGAAGCCGGCTGATTGAGATCGCCGAGCATTCCTCGTCCATCGAAGAGCTGATCAGAAGGGCAGAAGAGGATGGTGAAGCGCTGTCTTCATATACCAAGAAGCGCATTGACGAGCTACTTTTCATCACTCGAAATTCTATTCCAGGTTCGTTTGTGCCTTTTCGTGTCGTGATCCTTGCTGAGTTCATCGCTTCGGGTGGGCGCATCCGTGGACTAAAGCGCCTTTCATCCTTGCTAGGTTGGGAGGTTCTTGGAACCATAAGTATCGCAAGCATGTACCCTGAAGCCGCCAGCGAGAGCCGGCGGGATTATACGTTCTATGAGTTTGGCTATGGTGCTTTGTCATAAGGCGGTGAAGGATGCCTACTGAACGCGATATTCAGTTTCTGTCCGAAACGTTGAGGCTTGGTTTGCTTCCCGAGGGCTCCGAGGTGAAGCAAGCTGATTTCCGAAGATTGATTAAACAGGACCTCGTGAGAAAGCGCGCTGCTTTAGACGGACCATCAGAGTCTAACGAGTTACAAATGACTTCTGAACAGACGTCGCAAGATTTGGTCGAAGCTTCCCCCGTTGGCGGGAAATTTGTTGTTCTTGCGGCGTCGCAAGAGCTTAGACCCGTCTTGCACGCAGCAAAGTCGATTGGAATGGAGTATGAAGAAGTATCGTTCGGAAAAAATCTGGTTGGTCATCACTTGACGTGGCAAACTGCGGGCGGAACGACGCACCTTTGGTTAGTGGTTTCAATCCAACAGGGAGTAGACGCGGTCAGTGCCTTGCTGACGCGCCTATGTGAGAGGTTTTCTCCTGCTTCGGTTATTTTAACTGGGATGATGGGCGGAGTCCCGTGCAAAATAAAGTTCTTGGATGTTGTGGTTCCAACTGTCATATATGATGGGCGAATTGTAGGCACCAAAGATAAGGAAATACAAGCTGAACCGGAGCCTGCAAGAATTCACCCCGGTCTCCATGCAATCGCGAATAATGTGCCG
>SKWJ01000438.1 GCA_007128995.1 Paracoccaceae bacterium | reverse complement strand
GCGAAGGGCGCTGCCTGCCCTTTGACCGGCACTGGGCCGTGGCACATGAAGCCGCGCGCCTGCTGCCGGGCTGGAACAGTTGCATGAATTTCACGCGCGGGGCCAAGACACCCGCGCTTCAGGCGATCCGGTCGCGGCTGGATGAGGATGCAGGTCAGATCACCCTTTCGCATCCCCAATGCGAAGATCTGAGCTTTCAACCCGATTCGGCAGAAGGGCAGACTGCGTTTCTGAACTGGATCGCACCCTTGATGGCGGGCGGACGGGCACAGCCAGTGAAACTTGTCAGCGCCGGCCGCGGCATGACCGATACCGATTTCGAGAGTATCTCGGTGCTGAATGCCGCGTCCAACCGTGCGCTCGGCCAAAGGCTCGATTGTGACCTTGGCAAGGATCGCTGGCGTGGGAACCTCTGGCTGGACGGGCTGGCCCCTTGGGAAGAATTCGACCTTCTGGGGCGCGAGGTGCAGATCGGATCTGCGCGGCTGAAGATTGTCGAACGCATTGGACGGTGTCGTGCAACAATGGTTGATTGCGCCACAGGGCAGATCGACGTCAACACGCTGGATGCGCTGGAAGAAGGCTATGGCCATACGGATTTTGGTGTCTATGCAGTGGTGATCAAGGACGGAACCGTAACTTGCGGCGATACGGCAGAGCTAATCACATGATGCAGGCAATCGGCCCTGACCCCGATCTGCTGCATCCGATGACAGGCTTCACACGGATCGTCGCCTTGCGCCCTCTGGCAAAGGGGCGCGAGAATGTGAATGTCGGCCCTTACAGCTATTATGACGACCCCGAGAACGCGCTGGAGTTCTTCGAACGCAATATTCTGCACCATTTCGACTTTGTGGGTGACAGACTGCATATCGGTCCCTTCTGTGCCTTGGCGACAGGGTGCAGGATCGTGATGAACGGTGCCAACCATGCCATGGGCGGGTTTTCGACCTATCCGTTCAATATATTTGGCGCAGGCTGGGATGAGGGTTTTGACCCGGCCAGCTGGACCGCTGAACATCGTGGTGACACCCATATCGGCGCAGATGTCTGGATCGGCAGCGAAGCCTGGATCATGCCAAGCGTCAAGATTGGCCATGGTGCAATCATTGCGGCCAAGGCAGTCGTGACGCGCGACGTCGCACCCTATTCTGTCGTTGCCGGGAATCCTGCACGTGAAGTCCGGCGCAGATTCGATGATGCGACCATCGCCACCTTACTCGAGATTGCGTGGTGGGACTGGTCGGTCACAAAGATTACCCGTAATCTGAATGCGATCCGGGGATCTGACCTGTCAGCTTTGAAGGCGCTATCATGACCTTGCCTTTTCCATTGGCCGAGCCCCCTGATCCCCTTGCCGAGGAAACCGGTCGTAAGCTTCTGACAGGAGAGGTGGAGTTCCTGAAGGGTGTGGTGGCGATGGAGGGGATGCCTGCGGCTGACCGTCTGGAGGTCTGTTTCGCGGGCCGCTCGAATGTGGGGAAATCGAGTCTGATCAACGCTCTGACTGGCCGGCGCGCGATTGCACGCACCTCGAACACGCCGGGACGGACTCAGGAAATCAACTTCTTCACAGTCGGGACCAGCCACTATCTTGTTGACCTGCCGGGATACGGGTTTGCGAAGGCCCCCTTGCCAGTGGTCGAGAAATGGCAGCGCCTGCTGAAAGCCTATCTGTCCGGACGCGCTACTTTGCGCAGGGCATTTTTGCTGGTCGACATGCGCCACGGCGTCAAGGACGTTGACGCCGAGATGATGCACCTGATGAACAAATCAGCCGTCACCTTTCAGGTGGTGCTGACCAAGGCAGACAAGCTTAGTCTTGCACAACAGGAAAAGACACTCGCACAGGTCCGTGCGGCGCTGAACAAGCACCCTGCCGCATTCCCCGAACTTGTCGTCACCTCCTCCGAGAAGGGTCTCGGCATCCCGACCTTGCGGTCCATCATCGCAGGACTGACCTGACCAATGAAAAAGCAACACTCCATGACCCAAGACTGGTTTGCAACCGCCCGGACCCTTTCCGAGGCGCTTCCCTATCTGCAACGCTACGCAGGCGCGATTATTGTGATCAAGTTTGGTGGCCATGCCATGGGCGATACGGCGGAAATGGCATCCTTCGCCCGAGATGTTGTGTTGATGCGGCAGGTGGGCGTCAACCCGGTCATCGTGCATGGCGGCGGGCCAATGATCAATGACATGCTCGCCAGGCTGGATATCCGCTCTGACTTTGTCCGCGGCAAACGCGTCACCGATGCTGCAACGATGAAGGTTGTTGAAATGGTGCTTTCAGGCGCCGTCAACAAACAGATCGTACAAGCGATTCAGGATGAGGGGGGACGTGCCGTCGGCTTGTCGGGGAAAGATGGCGGCATGGTCACCTGCGAAGCAGACGATCCGGAACTTGGCCTTGTTGGCCGCCCGGTCGCGGTGAATACAGATCTCCTGCATCATCTTTTTCAGGGCGGTTTCATTCCCGTGATCGCGCCTTTGGGCATGGGCCGGGCGGGCGAGACGTATAACATCAATGGCGACACCGCCGCTGGCGTGATCGCAGCAGCGCTGAAGGCAGACCGTCTGCTTTTGCTGACAGATGTCTCGGGTGTAAAAGACGAAAGCGGCGACGTCGTGACCCAGCTTTCCCCCGAGCATGTGCGCACCCTGACCGAGGCCGGTGTGATCGCGGGGGGGATGATTCCCAAGACCGAAACCGCCCTTGCAGCGATTGAAGGTGGCGTCCGGGCCGTGGTTATTCTGGACGGGCGCGCCCCCAATGCATGCTTGCTCGAACTTTTCACAGATCATGGAGCAGGCAGCATCATCCGCCATCAGGCCCCTCTTGCTGCGTCTGAAAGCTGACATATGGACGTGCTTGCGAGGATCCAAGCACTGTTGCAGCCGCAGGCCCTGATCATTGCCGCCGCAATCAGGGACTCGGACACGGACTTGCCCGAAGATGTGAAAACACTGCTGCTGATTTCGCCTGATGGGTCGCAGTTCTGGCAAATGTTCAGAAACAGCCCCGAATATACAGATACCTGTCCTGACCCGCTGGATCGCTGGTCCGTCCGCGTGATCGACGCATTGGCGCAACAGGTCAGCGCACGCGCGATATATCCTTTTGGCACGACACCGCCGCATCCGTTCTACCGTTGGGCGCTGGCCTCGGGTCAGGTCTGGGCATCGCCTGTGCAATGGCTTGTCCATTCCGACGCGGGGCTGTGGCTTTCATTTCGCGCTGCACTGGCTTTCGACAGAGAGCTTGCCTTGCCCGCCTCAGCCCCGACAGCACCTTGCGCTGATTGCGCGAGACCCTGTGCGCAGGCCTGCCCTGTTGGCGCTTTGACGGAACGGGGTTATGATACGCAGGCGTGCCATGCCTATCTCGATACGATCGAGGGTGCACATTGCCTGAACGAGGGCTGCGCCGTCCGTGCAGTCTGTCCTGTCTCGCAGGCGCATGGTCGCAACCCGGAACAATCCGCTTTCCATATGAGGCATTTTCATCCATGAGTCTGCGCTTGGTCCTGACGCGTCATGCAAAATCCGATTGGGACAACCCGCTGCAAAGCGACCACGAACGTCCGCTCAATCAAAGAGGGCGCCGCGCCGCGCCTTTGATCGGTCGATGGCTGGTCGAGAACGGATATCTGCCGGACGAGGCATTTGTCTCGGATGCTGCCCGTACTTGTGAAACATGGGCGCGGCTGAGCGCAGAGTTTCCACAACCTGTTTCGACGCATTTCGAACCGGCGCTTTATCACGCAAGCCCCGACACGATGCTGCGCGTCTTGCAGACCGCGCAGGGCGACACGGTCATGATGATTGGTCACAACCCGGGTATCGCAGCTTTCGCAGCCCGGTTGTTGCGCGCCCCCCCGAAAGAGGACGCATTTGCACGATACCCAACCTGTGCAACGCTTGTGGCCGATTTCCCGGCAGAGCATTGGCGCGATATCCGACCACAGACCGGCGCGCTCTGTGCTTTCATCATTCCGCGTGCTTTGGAATAGGCAAAGCCTGCTGCAATGCAAAATAGAAACGCGCGGCATCCATGAAGGTCTGCCTGCGCACAGCGGCAAGTGCCTCGGCTTCCTGATCAGCGCCCCATTGCGAAATCTGCCAGTCCTCATCCACACGAGAGGCCTGCCAGAGCGCGTCCGGGGCAGCGAAACCGTCGATCAGGGCAAGGCCGATGATCAGCGACCCGCTCATCGCAACCAGATCGTGCAACGCCGTCAACTCGAAAGCATCGAACCGCGCCACATCGGTGGCAAATGCGGTCAGCAAAGTGGCAGGCTGTGATGCGTGCATCACTCCCACCCGTAGGGCAGGCCGGACCCCGTAGCGGTGCGTGACCCAATCTACCAGCGGGTCCCAGGCCTGTGCCTCCAAGTCGACCAAAGGCTCTGGCGCGTCGGCCCGGTAACAGACAAGATCACTGTCACCATAGGCAGCAACAATCTCGGCAGCTTCGGACTTTTGTCCGCGCACTGTGTCGATAGCAGCATTGGCAGCGCGGGT
>SKWJ01000101.1 GCA_007128995.1 Paracoccaceae bacterium | reverse complement strand
TCAAGTTTCGACAGCGGTTCATCGAGTTGCAGGATCTTCGCGCCCACGGTCAGTTCGCGCGCCAGCGCCACGCGCTGTTGCTGCCCACCCGATAATTCGCCGGGATAACGGTCTGCCAGATGGGCGATCTGCAATTGCTCCAGCGTGGCCCTGACCCGGCTGGCGGCCGCTGCGCCGCGTATGCGGCGCACATCCAGCCCAAAGCTGACATTCTGCGCGACAGTCATGTGCGGCCAGAGTGCATAGGATTGAAAGACCATCCCGATCCCGCGCGTCGAGGGTGGGGTTGAAATCCCGCGCGCGGCATCGAAAACCGTGGTTTCACCGACATGAATACACCCCGATGTCGGCATTTCCAGCCCGCCGATCATGCGCATGGTTGTTGTCTTGCCGCAGCCAGACGGGCCAACAAGCGAGAAGAACTCGCCCTCTGCGATCTCCAGCGACATCGGCGCGACCGCGACACTCTCGCCAAAGCGCTTTTCGACACGGTCCAGCACTATTCGGGTCATGTCATCATATCCTCAGAATTTTCCGCCACCAGCCAGACGTGCGATCAGCGCGCCCACAAGCGTGATCGCCACCAGCACCAATGCAATGGCATTGGCAAATTGCTCCATCGCCAGATCCATGAAGCCGATCGCGACCGTTGACAGCATTTCGGTGCGCGGCGTGACAAGCATGATGACAAGATTCAGCTCTTTCGCTGTCGAGATGAAGGTCAGCACAAAGGCCACCAGAAGCCCGCGCCGCGCCAGCGGGATCAGAATCCGCCGCGCGATCGTCAGCCAGTTGCGGCTGTGCATGGTCCCGGCTTCCTCCAGTTCTCCGGCGATCTGCATCATCGCGGTTGTGCCCGCGCGCACAGCGAAGGGCAGTTGTGACACGAAACAGGCAAGGATAAGCAAGGTCAGCGTGCCATAGATGCTGGGGAATGGCCCGATCGGGCCAGAGAACATGGCCAGAAACACCGCCCCCAGAGCAACCCCGGGCACCAGATAGGGCACGAAAGCCACTTGCTCGATCAGCGCCGCCATGCGCGTGCCGCGGCCCTTGGCAACCGCATAGCCCGCCGCAAAGGCGGCCAGCACTGACACCAGGCCAACGACAAGGCTGATGAAGAAGGTGTTCCAGATGGCGCGCTGCATCCGGGTATCGACCAGCACGCCATCAAACCCCCGGATATTGCGCCCGATCCAGTAATCCAGCGTGAAATTCGACCATGCGAAATTGCCAATCCCGGTCTGCAGGCTTTGCAGCGCCAACAGGCCCAGCGGCAGAAGGGCCGGAATTCCCACCAGCGCCACCACCCCGATCCCGATTGCACGGCGATACCGTCCCAGCGCCACCAGATTGCTGGACCCGGCCTTGCCGGTCAGCGTCGCAAAACTTTGCCGCACTCCGATCATGCGAGAGGTCAGCAGGATTGTCACACCCGCCATGGCGATCAGGATCACCGTCAGCACATAGGCATCGCCATAGCGCCCCAACGTGGTCGAGGTATAAAGATAGGTTGCCATGACCTGCACATCCGCAGGCAACCCCAGCAGATAGGGCACGCCAAACGCACCCAGCCCGGTGGCGAAGGTCAGCACGAAAGACGATACCAGCGCAGGCAGGACCAGCGGCAGGTTCACGCGGCGGATGACTGTCCAGAGGCTTGCACCATGCATCAGCGCCGCCTCTTCAAGCTGGCGGTTCATTGATGACAACGCCGCCGTGGTCAGAAGATAGGCATAGGCGTAATAGTTCATCACCATCACCAGGATGATCGGCAGCAGCCCGAAGGTCACCCAATCCGGCACGACAAGGCCAGTGGCGGTCTGCAGAAACCCCGCCGCGCCCAGTGTCTGGCTGTCCGTGCGAAACATCGTCGTCCAGGCCAGCGCGATGGTCCAGGCGGGCAGGATATAGGGCAGGATCACACAGGCCGAGATCACGCCCTTGAAGGGGATATCTGTCCGCGCCACCAGCCAGGCCAGCGCCACACCCAGCGCCATGGAAAGCGCCGTATAGCCGATGGTCACGATCATGGTATTGATCAAAGGCTGGTAGAAGATGCGCTGGCTGAGGGGCGAGGCGAGCACGCGCTCCCAGTAGAACAGGGTCCAGTCGCCCGCTTCGGCCCCCGGAAACCGGCGCAGGTCACGATCCTGAAGACGCAGGCTTTCCAGCGCGATTTCGGCCACCGGAAAGATAACCAGACCGAACAGGACAGCCAGAACAAGGCCGCCGACAATGATATGCGGGCGGCGCAGGGACTGGCGCAACCTGCGCAGACGGAATTGCACGGAAACCGGGGTCATGAAAAGGCCTGTTCAGACAAGGCGCGGCGCAGGCACTGGCCTGCGCCGCCACCGTTCAGCGATTGATTGTCCAGAAGTCGATGAAATCATCGGTTGCAGCCAGCAGATGATCGTAATCGACATCGACCTTGCTGTGCCGCAGGATCGGCTGAATCCATTCCGTCTGCGGAACCCAGTCTGTGCGCGAAGAGGGATTGCCTTCCTCGAACCAGGGCGCACCGCCGATATCCGACAGAAGATGCCGCACGAACAGCTTCGCGGCGTTCGGGCTGGGGTTTCCGGCCATTACTGTCAGATGCGTGGGCAGATTGACCATGTCGAACGGGGCCATATCCATTGCGAAGGTAAAGCTGTAGCGTCCGGTCGATACTTCGCGCATGCGGCTGAAATTGTTGAACCCGACCAGCAATTCGTCACTGTTGGTGATCGCCTCGGCCACATCGCGTGTACCGCCAACGATGACGGGCTGGTTCTCCAGCAGGCGGCGCACCCATTCCATGCCTGCCGTTTCTTCGCGCAGATCCAGCGGGGCGCCGAAGCGGGCCTGATAGGCTGCTGCCATGTCATCATGCAGGCCGGCCAGCGTGACGAAATAGGTCAGGATTGATCCGGTCTGTAGCGGATCGGCGATCAGAACGCGGCCCCGGAACTCTTCGGTTGTCAGGTCCCAGATATTGGTGACAGGCGATGCATCGGGAAAGGTGGCGGGATTATAGGTCACACCCGTGGGCAGGTAGCGATAGATCAGCAACGGGTCGCGCGCACCTTGCGGGATCACATCCATGAATTCTGGTGGAACATAGGAAACCAGCGCGTCACCGAATTGCTGCAGATAGCGTTCAGGGTCATCCGCATGCAGCAGACCGATATTGAAATTGCCGCTTGCGCGCTCTCGGCGGACGCGCTCGAACATCTCGGCGGCGGGGATATTCACCCCCTCGACTACCAGATCAGGATAGAGTTCTTTGAATGTCTCGATCGGCATGTTCACCCGGCTGGAGGTCATGTAAACCTGCAAGGGCGGTTCTGACATCGCGGCTTCCAGCACCGCAACCCAGTCTTCCTCAGCAGGGGCAAAAACGCCCATCCGGGCATTTTCCATCCACTCGTCGAATTGCTGCGCATGAAGCGGCGCAGCAACTGCGAAAGACGCTGTAACGGCAGCGATCAGCGTGCGTTTCATTGTCAAATCTCCTGTGCATCGGTCGGGACAGACCGCAGATTTATGTTGCGGCAGGTTTCAGCCATAGCACCTGAATATGACGGTATTGCAATAATCATTGAAAATATTGGACTTGTTGCAACAATAATTGCAGTTATAGTATCGGCAAGGTTTCAGAGGTTTCCACATATGCCACATGCCCTCTCAGAGCGATTGAGCACCTGCGCCGCCGGACTTTCCCCTACGGAACAACGGCTTGCCCGCCTTCTGATGGAAGAGCGCGACTTCTGCGCCTTCGGCTCTGTCGGAGAGATCGCCGCGCGCGTGCAGGCGCATGCCTCGGCGCTGGTCCGACTGGCGCGCAAGCTTGGCTATACCGGCTTTCCCGAATTGCGCTCCGATATTCAGGCCGATATCCTGGGGCGCAGCAAAACGGATGAACTGGTGCGCCGACGGCTGGAAGATTCTCGCGGCAAAACCATGCTGGAGCGGCTGGTCGAACGTGATATCGCGGCCCTGTCGCAAGTGCCCCAGCTTGTCAGCCAGTCCGATCTGGATGCAGCGGCCAAGACGGTGCTGACAGCGCCTCATGTGTTCATCCTTGCCGAAGGGACGGCCGAGGCCCTGGCGCGGCATGCGGCACATCGGCTTCGGCGGGCAGGCATCATGACACTCCAGTTGCAGCCGGATCCGCGATCGGTCGCGGAAGGTGCTGGTCTGATCCGGGCCGGTGACGCGGCAATCGGGTTCGGATTGCGCGAAATCCCTGCTCTGGTGCAGACCCTGTTTGCACAGACCCGCGCTGCGCATGGCAGGACTGTGCTGATTTCTGATCTGTCGGGCATGATGTTGCGACCGACACCTGATCATCTTCTGGCCGCATCGCGTGGATCGGATCTGGAAAGTGGGACGCTGACTGTCCCGATGGCCCTGCTGAACGCCCTGATCCTGACAGTCGCGGACAAAGGCGCCCCTGCGACACTGGACAGCTACCGGACCTATTCAGACCTCAGGGATCTGCGCCGATGATCCATCTGCACGGCACGATGGGCTCTCTGTTTTC
>SKWJ01000083.1 GCA_007128995.1 Paracoccaceae bacterium | reverse complement strand
ACGCCGTCAGCCCATCGAGGATGGTGCTGAGGACGAACCCAGGCCAACACGTTCGGAAAACGATTTGCGCGGGCGTCTCGACAATCAGGAGATGTCAGAGGATGAACGCCGCCAGATGGAGGGTGAACGTCGTCAGGCAGAAGAGGTCGCACGCCTGAGGCAGGAAGATTATCAACTGGCTTATGCGCTCGATATCTTGCGCGGCCTTACTGCGCTTAATGGTCAGCGGTGACCGCGCCATTGCCAACTGAGCTTCCATATCGGCCCTGCGTTGGGATCATGCTGATCAATGCGCAGGGCCTTATCTTTGCTGCTCAGAGGCTCGACAGCGACCAACCCGCATGGCAGATGCCGCAAGGCGGGATCGATGATGGCGAAAACCCCGGCAAGGCCGCGCTTCGCGAGTTGGAAGAAGAGATCAGCGTCACGCCAGATCTGGTCGCGCCCTTGGCTGAGACACGGGCTTGGCTTACCTATGATCTGCCGTCAGAGATTGTGCCGCGTATCTGGAATGGGAAGTATCGCGGACAGAAACAGCGCTGGTTCCTGATGCGGTATCTGGGGCGCGATCATCAGATCGATATTGCAACCGCGCATCCCGAATTCTCAGAGTGGCGCTGGATCACCGCCGACGCCATGCTAGCGGCCATTGTGCCTTTCAAGCGTGCGATCTACGCACAGGTGATCGAGGAATTTTCCGACTGGCTGGCGTGAAAGCGTGCACTCATTCCGGGGCGACCCGGTGCAACATGGTGGTTCCAAGCATGAAGTCATGCAGCCCCTGACGGTAGGGCGAAATCAGGATCATTACCATTGACGCGATCTGAAGCGGAAAGACAGTCCACATCCCGGCATGCATAGCGCTATAGCCCAGCGCCATCATGGCATCTGGTGCGCGCCCGTCAACATGGCGCCATTTGAGGGCCGTCAGCATCATCCCAAGAGTTGCGCCATATCGGGCCAGCATCACGGTTCGATAGCCAATAGAGACAGTGGCAAAAAGCACTGGAAAAAAGAACGCCGAAATAAACAGCGTCAGCACCAGGCCGACAAGTGTCAGGGCAAGCGTGACAATCATGTCAACGCCCCAAGCAAGAACGCGCTTCAACGGCACGTCGCGGTAGAATTCAGGTTGTAGTTCGGGGTTGGGCAGGGTCATTCAATGAATTCCGCAGCTTGGGCATGTGTTAGGCACATAAGGGCTCGCGGTGCGATTGAAAAGACATGCCGCGGCGTCCCGGCGGCGGCCCATACGATCTCGAAGTCCAAGAGGCGCGGGTCGAGCCATGTTGGTGATGGGCTGAGATGACCTATCGGGGACACACCACCTATGGCAAAGCCAGTTACAGACCGGACCAGATTGGCATCTGCACGCCCGAGGGATTCGCCAGCAAGCTGAGAGGCTTTTTCGACACAGATACGGTTACCACCAGCTGTCAGAAATAACCGGATCGCCCCCGAGGAGTCGCCGCAAAAGATGATGGACTTGACGATCTGGTCAACTGAGCAACCACAGGCGGTCGCTGCAAGCTCTGCCGTGCGGGCGTCGCCTGCTTCAAGAATAGTGTCTGGCAGGCCCGCCTCGTCAAGGGCGCGGGCCACGCGTCTGAGTGACTTGCTCATGCGTCAATCAAGCTGGTCCAGAACATCGCCGAGCGTGCCGATCAACTGATCGATATGGCTCTTTTCGATGATCAGAGGTGGCGACATCGCGATGATATCTCCGGTTGTCCGAATGAGAACCCCTTTCTCATAGGCTTTCAGAAAGGCCGAAAAGGCGCGCTGTGTTGGGGCACCCGCGATCGGTTCAAGCTCGACCGCACCGATGAGGCCCATGTTGCGGATATCGATCACATGAGGTTTGCCGCGCAGCGAATGCACGGCCTCTTCCCAATATGTCGCCATCTCTGCCGCGCGCTCGAAAAGCCCTTCTTCGCGATAGGTCTCAAGCGTTGCAAGCCCTGCGGCCGACGCAATCGGGCTGCCGGAATAGGTATATCCGTGAAAGAGTTCGATCAGATTTTCTGGTCCCTGCATGAAGGCATCGTGGATGGCAGGTGTTGTCAGGACAGCGCCCATCGGGATCACACCATTTGTCAGACCCTTGGCACAGGTGATCATGTCAGGCATCACATCGAAATGCTGCGCGGCAAATGGACTGCCAAGGCGCCCGAACCCTGTGATCACCTCGTCAAAGATCAGCAGGATTCCGTGTTTCGCTGTAATTGCGCGCAGCCGTTCCAGATACCCTTTTGGCGGCAAAAGCACCCCGGTCGAGCCTGCGACCGGCTCGACAATGACGGCGGCGATCGTATCAGGCCCGTGCAAAGCCACGATCCGTTCCAGATCCTCGGCCAGATATGCGCCATGCTCTGGCTGGCCCTTTGACCATTGATTCTCGGGGATATGCGTATGTGGCAGGTGATCGACGCCTGCAAGCATCGCGCCGAAATGGCGACGGTTATTGACGATGCCACCTACCGAAATCCCGCCAAAATTCACGCCGTGATAGCCCCGCTCGCGCCCGATCAGGCGGGTCCGCGCGCCATCGCCCTTGGCCCGATGATAGGCGATGGCAATCTTGAGTGCGGTTTCGACGGCCTCGGACCCGGAATTGACGAAAAACGCATGATCAATGCCTTCGGGCGCCAGATCCACCAGCCGGTTTGCCAGTTCGAACGCTTTTGGATGGCCCATCTGGAAAGCAGGCGCATAATCAAGCTCTTCTGCCTGTTTCTGGATCGCCTCGACAATTTTTGGTCGCTTGTGGCCAGCATTGCAGCACCACAGCCCTGCTGTTCCATCCAGAACCTGACGACCGTCAGAGGTTGTGTAGAACATTCCATCAGCGCCAACCAGCATGCGCGGGGCTGACTTGAACTGGCGATTGGCCGTAAACGGCATCCAGAATGCACGCAGATCGTTCGGGGTGGGGCGGTCAAGGGCCATGGCAAATCTCCGGGATATCTGGGCGCAGACTAGCAGACACGCCTGTTTGCGCAATAGGTCGCGGGCATAGCCGCTTGTATCCGCCCAAAGCCGGGACGCTCGCCATCACCAGCGCCCGTGACCCGACCCTTCCAGATGACAACATGATTCATACAGGCGCGCCACCCGATCAGGATCACCAAGTCGGGTAGGATCAGCGGATGCGGTGGCGTTGCTGTCGGATTGACGCAGACCACACTGGTAGCGGTCAACATCAGTTTCGTCATAGCAATCAAGCTGCTGGCACCCTTGTAAACTGGTCGGCGCAGAGCTTCGCTGACGCCAGATACGCGCGCATGATGCTATCCCGCTACCTGCATTTTACGGGCGGCAGCAGCCTGGTTTGTGACTAAAGAAGCCGTCCTGGCAACCAGAGCACCAGCTGCGGGAAGATAAACACCATGATCACGGCGAGCATCTGCAACAAGACAAAGGGAATGACACCCTTGTAGATGTCGATGATGGTCACGCTGGGCGGGGCCACGCCTTTCAAATAAAAGAGAGAGAACCCAACGGGCGGCGTGAGAAAGCTGGTCTGCAACACGACCGCGAAAAGCACGATGAACCAGATCTGGTCAAAACCCAGCAGCACGACGACGGGCGCCACCAGTGGCAGCATGATCAGCGATATTTCAAGCCAATCTAGGAAGAACCCAGCCAGAAAGGCAATGAACAGGATCGTCAGCACGATCCCCGAAGGCCCGAATGGCAGCGAGCGGAGAGACTGGGTGATGAATTCATCCCCGCCGAGCTGACGCATCACGACAGCGAACATGGTCGCGCCCAGAAAGATGCCAAATATGAACGCCGTGGTCAGGGTGGTTTTCATCCCCACGTCTTTCAAGACTGCCCAACTTAGCCGCCCATTGGCTGCCGCCAGCAGTGTTGCCCCGAACGCACCAACACCAGATGCTTCGGTTGGTGTGGCCAGTCCCATGAAGATCGACCCAAGCACCGCAAGGATCAGCAACAGCGGCGGCACCACTGCCAGAAGCGTATCAAAGATCAGGCGTGCCGTGACTGGTGGCAGGTCTGTCGGCGCCGGGGCAAGCTTCTTGAAGAAGGTTGCAGCGCCCATGATGTAAATGATGTAGAATATCCCAAGCATCAGGCCGGGGATGAGTGCCCCCATGAACAGGTTGCCCACCGAGACAGACATCTGATCGGCCATGATGATCAGCATGATCGACGGCGGGATCAGAATCCCCAAAGTGCCTGCCGAACACACCACACCTGATGCAAAGCCCTTGTTATAGCCCTCTTTCAGCATGATGGGCATCGACAGCAGGGCCAGCAAGACAACTGACGCACCGACAATCCCGGTCGAGGCCGCGAGCAGAATCCCGATCAGCACCACCCCCAGCGCAAGCCCGCCCCGGAACCGCCCGAACAGCTGGATGAAGTTCTCCATCAGCTTCTCGGTGATGCCGGACCGTTCCAGCATCAGCCCCATGAACACGAACATCGGCAGCGCAACCAGGATCCAGTTGGACATCTGCGACCACAGCCGCTGCACCATCACCCCGAAGATGCGGTAATCGGT
>SKWJ01000093.1 GCA_007128995.1 Paracoccaceae bacterium | reverse complement strand
TGAAGAAGGCGCGCTGGATCTGCACGCCGATGTCGCGGCTTATCTGCGCGAAACTGAAGTGCCCGGACGCGAACCCCTGACGCTGGCGCATCTGATGAGCCACAGGCCGGGCTATGAGGACACATATGCGATCTTTGATCCCGCCATCGGCGCACTGCCCCGCCCGCAGGCGCTGGCGGCCAGTGCGCCCGGGCAGGTTTTTCCGCGCGGGGCGGTAACAGCCTATTCCAACTGGGGCGTGGCGCTGGCAGGGCAGGTTGTCGAGGATGCGGCGGGCATCCCCTTCGAGGACTTCCTGCAGACCCGCATCCTTGGCCCGCTCGGCATGGAGGACACAACCTATCGCGAGGCCACCGCGCGCCCGGGCCAGCCGCCACTGTCGCGCAGCTATCGGGTGCAGGGCGGCGTCAACCACCCGGCCTTTCGCGTCGACATTGGCAGTTTTGGCCCCGCAGGCAGCATGGCCAGCACCGCCGCCGATATGGCGCGGTATCTGCGCTTCCTGCTGGGGGACGGGGAACTTGATGGCGTGCGGCTGTTGCAGCCCGAAACGATGGCGCAGATGCGCACACGTCTGTTCGACGATCTGGCGGTGGGTTCGGACATGGCACATGGGTTTCAGGCGCGGCCCATGTTCGGCACCACGGTCTATGGCCATGCGGGCGGTCTGCATGAGTTTCTCTCGAACCTCGTCTTCCTGCCGGACATCGGCGCGGGCGTGTTCATCTCGCAAAATGGGGGCACTGGGGCAAGCCTGCCCTTTCTTGGCCCGGACCTGATCCTTGCGCATCTGGCCACGCAGGCAGGGCTGTCCGACCCTGCGCCCCGTCCCGTGCCCGATGCGAACGCCCGCGCAGAAGAAGTCGCCGGGCGCTACATCGCCAATCGGCGGCCCTTCACGGGGCCAATGCAGGCTTTCGCCCAACCGGCCGAGGTGCAGGCCCTGCCCGATGGTGCTCTCCTTGCCCCCTCGATGCGACTGGGTGCCATGGTCCGTTATGAGCCCGTAGCCCCCGATCTCTGGCGCGAAGCCCATGGCGAACGGCTGATGGCGATCCGCGACGACGCCGGTCATGTGGTGCGCATCATCGATGGAATGGGGTTCACGACCTATGAGAGGATGGGCTGGGCCAATAATGCCGGGCTTGTGCTGGTGGGGCTCGGGTTGTCGGGCCTGCTGGCGCTGACCACGCTTCTGGGCCTGATCTGGCGGCGCGGGCTGAAAGGCGGCAGTCGCGGGGGCGCGCTGTCGGCCTGGCTGGCGGTCGTGGCGGCAGGCACAGTCTGGGCGCTGGTCATTGCGGCGGGCGTTGCAGTCGCTGCGGCGATGCGCCTGGGCATGGAGTTCATGTTCGACCAGCCGCAGCCCACAGCGGTCGCGATGCTGGTGCTGGCGGATGTGCTGGCAGTGCTGGCAGCGCTGCTCTTCATGTCGCTGGTCCTTGTCTGGCGGGCGCAGGGTTGGAGCCTGTGGCGCAAGCTTCACCATACCGCCTTCTCGCTGACCCTTGCCGCAACCGGCGCGCTGTTCGTGCATTGGGGTCTGGCCTTTGGCGGGCTGGGCTGAGCCATGCGCCGCGCGCGCTGGCCCCTGCTTCTGGTCATTGGGGCTGCGCTGGCGTCTGTCGGCTGGGTTTACCTGCGCGATATGCGGGCCATCACCGCGCAACTCGCGGGCAGCGCGCACGTGATCGAGACGACGCTCGGTCCTGTCGCCTATGCAATGGGCGGGCAAGGCGCGCCGGTGCTGGCGATCCATGGCGCGGGGGGCGGGCATGATCAGGGGGCGCTGATGGCGCGCGCCTTCCTGCCTGAGGGCTATCGCTGGATCGCGCCCTCGCGCTTCGGCTATCCCGGCTCGTCCATGCCCGCCACCCCGTCGACCGCTGCGCAGGCCGATGCATTTGTCGAACTTCTGGATGGTCTGCGGATCGCGCGGGTGACGGTCATCGCCATGTCCGGCGGCGTGCCCCCGGCGCTGCAAATTGTGCTCCGCCACCCCGACCGTGTGCAGGCGCTGATCCTGCTGTCGCTCGCCCCCTATGCCCCGCTCACGGCCGAAGAGCAGGAATTGCCTGTCCCGATCTGGCTCTATGAGGCGCTCTTTGCCACCGACCTGCCGCTCTGGGCGCTCTCGCGCCTCTCGCCGCGCGCGCTGGCACCGATCTTCGATGCACGACCCGAACTGACCGCGCAGATGACCGCCACCGAGGCGGATTTCCTTGATGCCATGATCGCGGCCTTTCTGCCGGTGACGCAGCGCCATTCCGGGCTGGCGAACGAGGGCGCGGCCATTGATCCGGCCTTTCCCATCGCGCCGGGCGCGATCCGCGCGCCTGTGCTGATCGTCCATGCGCGCGACGACCGGCTGACCCCCGTCACCACCGCAGATTTTACCGCCGAAGGCCTCCGCGCTGCCGAGACACTGATCTTCGATACTGGCGGCCATCTGCTGCTGGGCCACCATGCCCAGATCCGCCAGCGGATTGCCGCATTTCTCGCCACCCATGTCCCTGCGCAGGCAGAGTGACTGCCCCCATTCAGGACCCAGCCCGATGACCCTTCTCAAGATCGTTCTTCTGACCTTTGCGGCCCTGCTGATCGCCGCCGTTGCCCTCGGCCTTTGGGTGCATTCCCGCGACCGGGCGCAGACGGCACGGGTCTGGGCGGCGCTGGAGGCCGCGCGCGCGGCGGACCCGCCGCGCTTTGATCCGGCCATGACCGCAGGCCTGCCCGAGGTCGCGCAGCGCTATTTCGCCCGCGCTATCGAACCGGGGACGCCCCTGCACCGCAGCGTGCGGCTGCAGATGGAAGGCAGCTTCATCCTGAACGGCAACCCGATGCCGATGACCGCGCGCCAGATCCTCGCCCCACCTGCGCAGGGTTTCGTCTGGCAGGCCGAAGTGGGATCGGGCCTGATGCGCTTTGGCGGCTCTGACGGGTATCACCGCTTGGGCGGGCAAGAGGAAAGCTGGACCAAGTTCTGGCTGCACGGCCTGATCCCACTTGCCCGCATCGAAGGCACGCAGGACCACGCAAGTGCCGCCGCGACGCGGGTGATGCTGGAGGCAATCTGGGCCCCGGCCAGCCTGCTGCCGCAATTCGGTGCCGTGTGGGTGCAGACCGGACCAGACAGTGCTGAAGTGCGCTTTGCCGATATGCAGGGGATTGAACCCATGCAGATCATGCTGGATGCGGAGGGCAACCCGATCGAGGTCTGGGCGCTGCGCTGGACCGATGCAAACCCGGACAAGGTCCATCGCCTGCAACCCTTCGGCGGACGGATGCTGGAAATGGCGCGCCACCAGGGCTTTCTGGTGCCCTCGCGCGTGGAGCTTGGCAACATGTGGGGGACGCCCGACTATGCGCCCTTCTTCCTGGCCACCATCACCAGCGCCGCGTTCTGACATGATCGCCCCCGCCGCCCTTTCCTGCCCGTTCAATGCGGGGGCGACACCGGTCCAGCGGGGACGCAAGGGGCGCGGGGGCCATGATCATCTGCCGCGCTGCCCTCCTGCTGCTGCTGGCCGTCGCCCTTGGGCTGGGATGGAAGGCGCTGCCGGGCCGGACACCCGCCATCGCTGGCCCTGCCCCCATTGCGGTTCTGGATTCGGTGCAGATTGGCGGCATGACACAATGGCTGCTGATCCGGGGGCAAGACCGCAGCGCGCCGGCGCTCTTGTGGCTGCATGGTGGTCCGGGTGCGGCACAGATGCAGCGCGCGCATGCCACCACCCGCGCGCTGGAGCGCGGTTTCGTCGTCGTCCACTGGGACCAGCGCGGCGCGGGCAAGTCGAATCCGCGCGCCCGAATACGGCCTAGGCGATCTGCGGCGCTGGCTGGATGGCGCCAGTCGTGGCAGCGTGCCGATATGGCCCGACGACCGCGCCCGCGACCTGATGGCCGAGGTTCCCTTGATGCCGGTGCCAATCCTGCTGATCTCGGGCGCGCAGGACCTCAACACCCCTGTCGAACTGGCCGCCCGATGGTTCGGGGCTGTTGAAGCCCCTCGGGGAAAGCGACACAGAATTTTCGAAGCTTCCGGCCATGCCCCGTTCCTGACCGAGCCCGAGCGGTTTGCCGATACTCTGCGGGATTTCGCCCTCGCTCTGAGGGAAACGCCCTGAGTCAGATTCGGCGTGCCCGTCGGATACTCAAAGCCAGATGGCTGAAAAAGGCGGCGGGCATGACGAAGGTGTCATAGCCGACCCAGATATCGGTGGAAAAGTTGCGCCACACCGCCTCGTTCGCAGCAGCCAGCACCAGCAGGACGGCGGCGAAACGGCGCGTGAGATATGCCCAGCCGACGGGCGAAAGTTTGACCATCCCGCCCATGACCCCTTCGAGCCACGCCTGCCCGCGCGCGAGCCCGACCCACAGGATTCCCGACAGCGTCAGGCACACGACTGTCGTGCGCATCTTGAAGAACCGCTCGTCATTGAAGCCCACGGTCAGCGCGCCAGACAGCGTCATGATGATCAGCGTCAGCGCACCTGAACCGGTGTAATCTTGCCGGTCAGGCGTCACATGGCCGCGCTGC
>SKWJ01000361.1 GCA_007128995.1 Paracoccaceae bacterium | reverse complement strand
GTCGCCCGTTTCGCCGCGGATCCGCATTTCGAGGATGTGTATTGGAGCGTGGTCTCGCATTGCTCGATGTGCCATGCGCGCGAGCCGCTCTGGCCGGGGCTGCACTGGGCTGCCGGGGGCGTGGTGCTTGAGACTGAGGCGCAGGTCGCGCGCGCGGCGCAGCAAATCTATCTGCAGGCCGGGATCAGCCATGCCATGCCGCCGGGCAGCACCGTGCTGATGGCGCCCGAGGCACGCGCCGAGATTGCCGACTGGTTCCGCCGGGTGAGCGGATCGTGACGCGGCCCCTTTGATCGCGCGCGAGGCCCCATGACGCTGCCCCCTTTCGCGCGCCCGCGCCCCGGCCTATAGGCAGGGCATGGCACGCACACCGCTTCTGCAACTTTCCGATATCGCGCTGACCTTTGGCGGCAACCCGCTGCTCGACGGTCTGGACCTGATCGTGCAACCGGGCGACCGGGTGGCGCTGGTGGGGCGCAATGGCTCGGGCAAATCGACGCTGATGAAGCTGATGGCCGGGCTGGTCGAGCCTGATCGCGGCGCCCGCGCCCTCGCGCCCGGTGTGCGGGTGGGCTATATGGAGCAGGACCCGGATTTCGCGGGTTTTGACACTCTCGGCGCCTTCGCGATGCAAAATCTGGACCCGGCGGAAGCCTACCGCGTGGACATCGCGGCCGAGGGGCTGGATTTCAACCCGGATCTCGCGCCGGAGAAAGCGTCGGGGGGCGAGCGGCGGCGCGCGGCGCTGGCCAAGCTGCTGGCCGAGGCGCCCGAACTGATGCTGCTGGACGAGCCGACCAACCATCTGGATATTTCCGCCATTGGCTGGCTGGAAGCGCGGCTGCGCGAGACCCGCGCGGGGTTTGTGCTGATCAGCCATGACCGCGCCTTTCTGCGGGCGCTGACGCGCGCCACGCTCTGGGTTGACCGGGGGCAGGTGCGCCGGCGCGAGTCCGGCTTTGAGGGGTTCGAGGAGTGGCGCGACACGATCTGGTCGGCAGAAGATGACGCGCGCCACAAGCTGGACCGCAAGATCAAGGCCGAAGCGCGCTGGGCGGTGGAAGGGATCAGTGCGCGGCGCAAGCGCAATCAGGGCAGGGTGCGCGCGCTGCAGGCCCTGCGCGCCGAGCGCGCAGGCCAGATCCGGCGGCAGGGCACAGCGGCGATGGCGCTGGAAACCGCCGCGCCCTCGGGCAAGCTGGTGGCGGATCTGGAGTATGTGCAGAAATCCTATGGCGACAAGGTCATCCTGCGGGATTTCTCGTTGCGCATTCAGCGCGGCGAGCGGGTGGCGCTGGTCGGGCCAAACGGGGTTGGCAAGACGACATTGCTGCGCCTGATCATGGGCGCGGAAGAGCCCGATACAGGCAGCATCCGGCGTGGGACAAATCTGGAAACGGCGGTGTTTGACCAGACGCGGGCGCAGCTTGACCCCAATGCCTCGCTTTGGGAGAATCTGACCGGCGATCCGCTGATGCGTGTCTCGGGGCAGGCCGATCAGGTGATGGTGCGGGGACAGCCCAAGCATGTGGTGGGGTATCTCAAAGAGTTCCTGTTCGACGAGTCACAGGCCCGTGCGCCGGTGCGTTCGCTTTCGGGCGGCGAGAAGGCGCGGTTGCTGCTGGCGCGGATCATGGCGCAGCCGTCCAATCTGCTGGTGCTGGACGAGCCGACAAATGATCTGGATGTGGAAACGCTCGATCTGCTGCAGGACCTGCTGGGCGAATTTGACGGGACCGTGCTGCTGGTCAGCCATGACCGGGATTTCATTGACCGGATCGCCTCGACCACACTGGTGTTCGAGGGAGAGGGGCGGGTGACGGCCTATGCGGGCGGGTGGAGCGATTACCAGTCGCAACGCCCGGAGAGTGCGGCCCCGATGGTGGCGCAGCGGGCGGCGGGGGGGTCGGGTTCGGGCGCGGTTGCCCGAAAGCCGAAAACGCGCGCCAAACCGGGACTGAGCTATACCGAGAGCCACCGGCTGGAGGCCTTGCCCGCAGAGATTGCGCGGCTGGAGGCAGAGATTGCGAAACTGGCAGAGTTGCTGTCCGATGCGGAATTGTTCACCCGCGAGCCGGTGAAATTCCGCAAGGCGACCGAGGCATTGAGCACGCGGCAGTCTGCGCTGGAGGCCGCAGAGGAAGAATGGCTGCTGCTGGCAGAGAAGGCCGAAAGCTGAAGGGCCACGCGATGATTGGTCATCGCGGGCGGCTGCGCTATCCTTCGACAGGATGTCCTGAGCGAAAGATGCGCCATGTCCGCCCCGCCCCTGATTCCCCAGCCGCAGGGGTTGTATTGCCCCGAGGGGGATTTCTTCATTGACCCGGTGCGCCCGGTGGCGCGGGCGCTTGTGACCCATGCCCATGCCGATCATGCCCGCGCCGGGCATGGGGCCGTCATGGCCACGCGCCAGACGCTGGATATCATGGCGTTGCGCTATGGGCCGGAGTTTACGCAAAGCCGCCAAGTCGCCGAAGGCGCGGTGCAGATCGGTGCGGTTCGGGTGCGCTTTCATCCGGCAGGCCATGTGCTTGGGTCGGCGCAGATCTGTGTGGAAGGGCCGGGCGGGCGCGTGGTGGTGACAGGCGATTACACCCGCACCCCGAATGCGGCCTGTGCGCCGTGGGAACCCGTGCCATGTGATATTCTGGTGACGGAGGCGACCTTCGCACTGCCGGTGTTCCGCCATCCCGACCCGGAGGCGGAAATCGCGAAACTTCTTGCCTCGGTGCGGGCCTTTCCGGAGCGCGCGCATCTGGTCGGGGCCTATGCGCTGGGCAAGGCGCAACGGGTGATCATGCTGTTGCGCGCGGCGGGCTATGAGGCCCCGATCTATATTCACGGCGCGCTGGCCAAGCTGTGCGACTATCATCTGGCCGAGGGGATTGCGCTGGGCGATCTGCGCCCGGCGACCGTGGCGCGTGGCCGGAAAGGCGATTTCGCGGGCGCGATCGTGCTGGCGCCGCCTTCGGCCTTTGCGGCGACATGGGCGCAGCGATTCCCCGATCCGGTGATCTGTTTTGCCTCTGGCTGGATGATGGTGCGGGCGCGCGCGCGCCAGCGCGGCGTGGAATTGCCACTGGTGATTTCTGACCATGTGGACTGGCCGCAGCTGACCCGGACCATTGCCGAGCTGAACCCGGCAGAGACATGGATCACCCATGGCCGCGAAGATGCGCTGATGCGCTGGTGCGCGCTTCAGCACCGCAAGGCGCGCCCGCTGCGACTGATCGGCTATGAGGATGAACCCGAATGATACACGGTTTTGCCCAGCTTCTGGAGCGTCTGGCCTTCACGCCGCGCCGCAGCCTGAAACTGGCGCATCTGGCCGCCTATTTCGCCGCCACCCCCGATCCGGACCGGGGTTATGCGCTGGCGGCGCTGACCGGCGATCTGGCGTTGCGCGCGGTCACGCCCTCGTTGTTGCGCGCGCTGGTGGCGGAACGGGTAGATCCGGATCTGTTCGCCCTGTCCTATGATTTTGTCGGCGATCTGGCCGAAACCATCGCCCTGATCTGGCCGGTTCAGGATGGGCCTGCGCAGGATGTGCCGCTGTCAGAGCTGGTGTCGGAACTGCAAGGCAGCGGCAAGGCCGATCTGCCTGCGCGGCTGGCCGCGCGGCTGGACGCGCTTGGCCCCTCGCAGCGTTACGCCTATCTGAAACTTGCCACCGGCGGCTTGCGGGTCGGTGTCTCGGCGCGGCTGGCGCGACAGGCTGTGGCCGATTTCGGCGCGCTGGATCTGGCCGAGATTGAAGAGATCTGGCATGGCCTTGCCCCGCCTTACCGCGACTTGTTTGACTGGGCCACCGGGGGCGCGAAACCAGTATCCGCCGCGCGCGCTCCATTCCGCCCGGTCATGCTGTCCACCCCGATTGACCTTGAGGGGCTGGCAAATCTGAAGGCGCAAGACTTCGTCGCGGAATGGAAATGGGACGGCATCCGCGTGCAGGCCGTCAGTGAGGGGGGCACGCGGCGTCTGTATTCGCGCACCGGTGATGATATTTCAGATGCCTTTCCCGATGTGATTGCGGCGATGAGTTTCGAGGGCGCGCTGGATGGGGAATTGCTGGTCCGGCGCGGCGCGCAGGTGGCGCCCTTCAATGACCTGCAGACACGGCTGGGCCGCAAGCGGGTGAGCGCGAAACTGTTGCAAAGCCATCCTGCTGCGCTCAGGGCCTATGATCTGCTGCTCTGGGACGGCACCGACTGGCGGCGCGCGCCTTTTGACGCGCGCCGTGCGGCGCTGGAACGCGCCGTGCATGATCTGGCCGAGGACCGCATTGATCTGTCGCCGCTGCTGCGGTTTTCCAGTTGGGAGGATCTGGCCGCGCTGCGTGCAGACCCGCCCGCGCAGGTGATCGAGGGGGTGATGATCAAGCACCGCGCCAGCCCCTATCTGGCAGGCCGGATCCGGGGGCACTGGTTCAAATGGAAGCGCGACCCGATGCGCATTGATGCTGTCCTGCTCTATGCGCAGCGCGGGCATGGCAAGCGATCGGGCTTTTATTCCGATTTCACCTTTGGCCTGTGGGATGGCGACCAGCTTGTGCCCGTGGGCAAGGCGTATTTCGGCT
>SKWJ01000518.1 GCA_007128995.1 Paracoccaceae bacterium | reverse complement strand
GGCTCTTCCCGGGTTCTGGCCTATTACATGTTCGAGGTCTCTTTGTCGGAATACGGCTTCCGAATGGGTTACGGGGCGGCGATTGCCGTGATCCTTTTCCTGATCATGATGGTTTATATCGCCTTTTTCCTGTGGCGGATGTGGCGCGAAGAGCGGGGGGCCTGAGCGATGTTTCCCACCCCAGTCGAGCGCCGTTCTGCCGCTGTGCAGGCCACCTACAAGGCCCTCTTGCCTGTCGCGCTGATCCTGTGGCTCCTGCCGCTTCTCATGGTCGCGCTGTTCTCGATCAAACCTGACTCCGATTTCACGCAAGGCAACTTGTGGGGCTTGCCATCCAGCTTTGCCGGGATCGAGAATTACACGCGCGTTTTCACTGACAGCGCCATGCCGCGCTATCTGCTGAATTCCGTGTTCATTACGGTCCCGACGGTGATCGGGGCTGTCGCCCTGTCCTGCATGACGGGGTTTGCGCTGGGCGTGTATCGGTTCCGCGCCAATCTCTGGATCTTCTTCATGTTCGTGGCCGGTAATTTCGTGCCATTTCAGATTCTGATGGTTCCGGTGCGTGATCTGACCCTCAGCATGGGACTTTACGATACGCGTCTGGGGCTGGTGCTGTTTCACATTGCGTTCCAGACCGGCTTCTGCACGCTTTTCATGCGCAACTTCATCCGGGCGCTTCCACGCGAACTGATCGAGGCTGCGCGCGTCGAAGGGGTCAGCGAGATCCGCATCTTCTGGTTCGTGGTGCTGCCTTTGATGCGGCCTGCGATCGCAGCGCTTTCGGTGCTGATCTTCACCTTCATCTGGAACGACTATTTCTGGGCGGTGGTCCTGACGCAGGGTGTGGAAACCCAGCCGGTTACTGCCGGGATCACCGCCTTCAACAGCCAGTTCCGCGCTGCCTATCACATGATGAGCGCAGGCTCGATCATCGCGGCTTTGCCGCCGGTGATGATGTTCTTCCTCATGCAAAAGCACTTCATCGCGGGCCTTACTCTCGGAGCCGTCAAATGACAAAGATCGCCTTCATCGGGGCAGGTTCGACTGTTTTCATGAAAAACCTGATCGGCGATGCGCTTTTGCGCCCCGCCTTGTCAGATGCCCATATTGCGCTGATGGACATTGATGCGGCACGGCTGGAGGACTCTGCCCTGATTGCGCGCAAGCTGGTTGCGTCACTGGGCGCGGGGGCGCGCGTCACGGCCACCACCGACCGCCGCGCGGCGCTGGATGGGGCGGATTTCGTCATCGTCGCGTTTCAGATCGGCGGCTACAAGCCCTGCACAGTCACGGATTTCGAGATCCCCAAAGCGTACGGGTTGCGTCAGACCATCGCTGATACTTTGGGTATTGGCGGGATCATGCGCGGCCTGCGCACTGTGCCGCATCTTTGGGCGATCGCACAGGACATGCGCGCGCTGTGCCCTGATGCGCTGCTGCTGAATTATGTCAATCCGATGGCGATCAATACCTGGGCGCTCTCGGCGCGCTATCCGGATATCCGGCAGGTGGGCCTGTGTCACTCGGTGCAGGGCACGGCCTATGAACTTGCGCGCGATCTTGGGCTGGATGTGGCGGATCTGCGGTATCGCGCGGCAGGCATCAACCATATGGCCTTCTATCTTTCACTGGAAGTCCGTGACGGCAGTGGCTGGCAGGATCTGTACCCGGCCCTGCGTGAGGGCTATCGCGCAGGCCGCATTCCCCTGGAGAGCCACTGGAACCCCCGCTGCCCCAATCTGGTCCGCTATGAAGTGATGGAGCATTTCGGCTATTTCGTGACCGAGTCCTCTGAGCATTTCGCCGAATATGTGCCCTGGTTCATCAAGCCCCATCGCCCCGACCTGATCGAGAAATTCCGCATTCCGCTTGATGAATACCCCAAACGGTGCGAGGAACAGATAGATGCTTGGGGCGCTCAGGCGCAAGCGATGAAATCCGCCGACAGGATCGCGCATACTGCTTCGAACGAATATGCCGCCACCATCATGGACAGTCTTACCACTGGGACCCCTGCGGTGATCTATGGCAATCATGCAAATAGTGGCTATATCCCGCAACTGCCCGCAGGCGCCGGTGTCGAAGTCCCGACGCTGGTCGATGCCAACGGGATGCAGCCTACAGTGGTCCCCGACCTGCCACCGCATCTGATCGCGCTGATGCGGACCAATCTGAATGTTCAGGAACTGGTGGTGCAGGCATTGCTGACCGAGAATCGCGATCATATCTATCATGCTGCCATGCTGGACCCGCGGACGGCTGCGGACCTCGACCTGCGGCAGATCCGGGCACTTGTCGATGACCTTGTTACAGCCCATGATGACTGGCTGCCTGACTGGTGCAGGTTCAGCAAGGCCGCATGATCCATCTTCTTGTCGAAACTCGAGACACTCCAATCCTAACACAGCCCGGAGCCGCGCATGACCCCAATTTATCCAGATCTGAAGGCAGCCTCCGTTTTCATCACTGGCGGCGGTTCTGGCATTGGCGCGGGGTTGACAGAGGCGTTTTTGCGTCAAGGGGCGCGTGTGGCTTTCGTACAGCGCTCGGACGCAGGCGCATTTTGTGATGAGATGGAGCAGAGCACTGGCAACCGGCCCTTGTTTATAAGCTGCGACATCACCGACCCCGAGAACCTGCGTGCCGCCATCGATCAGGCCGCCGAAGCGCATGGCCCGGTGCGTGTGCTTGTGAACAATGCCGCGAATGATCAGCGCCATACATTGGCCGAGGTCACCCCGGAATTCATGGACTGGGCCCTGGCGATCAATTTCAAATCCTACGTCTTTGCGGCGCAAGCGGTTATCCCCGCGATGCAGGCGATGGGGGGCGGGGCGATCATCAACATCACCTCGATCAGCTACATGATGGGCAATGCGGGCTATCCGATCTACACAGCGGCCAATTCGGCGCTGAACGGCCTGACGCGCAGTCTGGCGCGTGAATTCGGGTCTGATCGTATCCGGGTGAATGCGCTTGCGCCGGGCTGGGTGATGACGCCCAAGCAGCTTGAATACTGGGTCACACCCGAGGGACTTGCCGCACATCTGGCGCGCCAGTGTCTGCCCGACACACTGGCGCCTGCCGATATTGCTGGCGGTGTCCTGTTTCTTGCGTCCGATGCCAGCCGCGCCATGACGGGTCAGGCTTTGGTCATTGATGGTGGCGTGGTGGTCAGCGGATGAGTGGGCTTGACTGGATCGCCGTGGACTGGGGCACATCGCATCTGCGCGCCTGGGGTCTGGCGGGCAAGACCGTGCTGCATCATGCCCAGTCCGATCTGGGCATGTCCCGGTTGACGCGCCCTGAGTTCGAGGGCGCGGTCCTGACGCTGATCGGTGACTGGCTGCCCTCAGGGCAGGTGACGCCAGTTGTTGCCTGTGGCATGGTCGGCTCGCGTCAGGGGTGGGTCGAAGCGCCTTATCGCGCTGTGCCATGTGTGCCCATGTCGGGTGATCTTGTTGCAGCGCCAGTGCGCGATTTGCGCGTGAGCGTCCATATCGTGCCGGGGTTGAAGCAGGCACGGCCCGCAGATGTCATGCGTGGCGAAGAAACCCAGATTGCGGGATTTCGGGAACTCAACCCCGGCTGGGACGGGGTCCTTTGCCTGCCGGGTACGCATAGCAAATGGGTGCATCTGAGCGCGGGTGAAATTGTCAGTTTCCAGACCTTTCTGACGGGTGAGATGTTCGCGCTGTTATCGGAACATTCGGTCCTGCGCCATTCGCTGGAGGGATGGGACGAGGCAGGTTTTGACGCTGGTCTGCAACAGGGGATGGAACGACCAGAGCGGGTGCTGGCGCGTCTGTTCACCTTGCGCGCCGAGTCGCTGCTGAATGCGCTGCCGCCAGACGTTGCGCGGGCGCGGTTATCGGGCTTGCTGATCGGTGCGGAACTTGCTGTGGCAAAGCCCTACTGGCTGGGTCAGCGGGTGGCGGTGATCGGGGAAGATGCGCTGGCGCTTGCCTACAAGCAAGCGCTGGAACGGCTCTCTGTGCCCGTTTCCTGCCATGATGCAACAGCCACCACGCTGGCCGGGCTTGCCGCGGCGCGTCGTAACCTGCCCGAGGATGTCCGCTCATGCGTGAACTGATTGCCATCCTGCGCGGGATCACACCGCAAGACGCCGCAGCGGTGGCCCGCGCGCTGGTGTCGGCGGGTATCACGAAGATTGAAGTGCCGCTGAATTCTCCTGATCCATATGACAGTATTTCGGCCATGATCGCGGAATGTGGCCCCGAGGCGCTGATCGGCGCAGGGACCGTTCTGGATACAGGGGCGGTTGCCAATCTGGCCCGGATCGGTGCGCAGATGGTTGTCTCGCCCGACTGCAACCCTGCGGTGATCACGGCGACGCGCGCTGCCGGCATGCTTAGCTATCCCGGTGTTTTCACCCCGACCGAGGCATTTGCCGCGCTGCGCGCCGGGGCCAGCGGTGTGAAACTGTTTCCCGCATTCAAGATGGGCACGGACGGATTGCGGGCCATGCGCGCTGTCCTGCCTGCAGACTGTGCGGTTTACGCGGTGGGCGGCGTTGGTCCAGATGATTTCACTTCATGGCGTGGTGCCGGGGCGCAGGGTTTCGGC
>SKWJ01000190.1 GCA_007128995.1 Paracoccaceae bacterium | reverse complement strand
GACGATCTGCGCCAACTGGTCTTCAACACCCGCGAGCGCCTTGCCGTCTGGGCGGACGGGCCGACGCAAGAGGCGCTCTATTCCCGCTTTGGCTATGCGTTCACCCAACCCGAAGGCTCGCCCTACCCGCCCATCCTGAACATGCACACGATCGATGGCGCGCTTACGATCGAGGGGGCGGGAGGGCCGCTGACACTGCACCCCATGCGCCTGAACCATGGCAGCATTGATGCTCTGGGCTTCCGGATCGGAGGTCTGGCCTATACGCCCGATGTCGTGCGTATCTATCCTGAAAGCTGGCCCCTTCTTCAGGGTCTTGATATCTGGATCGTGGATGCCCTGCGCCGGACACCGCACCCGACCCATGCCCATCTTGACATGACGCTGGACTGGATTGCGCAGGCAAAACCAAAGCAGGCTGTGCTGACCAACATGCATGTCGATCTGGATTTCGCGACTGTCACTGCCGAAACACCAGAGAATGTCATACCTGCGCATGACGGGATGGTGCTGACGGTCCCGCTGTGACATGCAGGCTCTTTTCGATGTCATCCTGCCTGTCTTTCTGGTCATCGGGTTCGGCTATGTCGCACGCTGGCGACGTCTGATCACGGATGCGCAGGTCGACGGGGTGGTCTGGTTTACCCAGACATTTGCAATCCCCTGCCTTCTCTTTGTCGCCATTGCCCGACTGGATCTCAGCCAGAATTTTGACTGGCGTTTGCTGATCAGTTTCTACACCGGCGCAATTGTGGGCTTTGCCCTTGGTTTCGGAGGGGCGCGGCTGCTGTTCAAGCGCGATTGGGAAGACTGCGTCGCGATTGGCTTTGTCGCGCTGTTTTCAAATTCGGTCCTCTTGGGATTGCCGATCACCGAACGCGCCTACGGGGCCAATGCGCTGGCGGCAAATTACGCGATCATCGCAGTGCATTCGCCTTTCTGCTATGCCATCGGCATTACCGCAATGGAACTTGTGCGCAATCGCGGCGGGCGACTGCGTGACACGGCAGGCCGGGTGCTTGCAGCGATGTTTCGCAACGCTTTGGTGATCGGGATTGCGCTTGGCTTCGTCGTCAATCTGACAGCGCTGCCAATACCTGGTGTGGTAGATCAGGCGCTGGACATGATGGTCCGGGCCGCATTGCCGGCAGCTTTGTTCGGGCTTGGCGGTGTTCTCTACCTCTACCGCCCCGAGGGCGATCTGCGCACGATCTGCTATGTGGTTATCCTGTCGCTGGTGATTCATCCGGCGCTGACCTATGGGCTTGCACGCGCTTTCGGACTTGGCACGGAAGCACTGCGCTCTGCCGTGGTGACGGCGGCGATGGCCCCGGGCGTCAATGCTTATGTTTTTGCCAATCTGTACGGACGGGCGCGACGGGTTGCAGCAAGTTCTGTGCTGATCGGAACGCTTGGGGTGATTGCCACAGGCTGGATCTGGTTGCAGATCCTGCCCTGAGCGAAGGGGGTTCCATTCTTGCGCGGGCCATGGCACGAAGCACTGTTCCACAAAAGAGGCCCAGAATGTCCCTTGCCCCCTTCCCCGCTGCCCGCATGCGCCGTCTGCGCCGTACCCGAGCCCTGCGCGAGATGGTGCAGGAACAGGGGTTGAGCGCGCGTGACCTGATATGGCCGGTCTTCATCCGTGATGGCCAGAACATGAAAGAGCCGATCCCGTCCCTGCCCGGTGTGAACCGTCTGTCTCTGGACCAGCTCTTGCCTGCGGCAGAGAAGGCTTTCAGCCATGGCATCCCGGCGATCTGCCTGTTTCCCTATACTGACCAGAACCTGCGCACCGAAACCTGCGAAGAAGCCTGGAACCCGGACAATCTGACCAATCGCGCGATCCGCGCGCTCAAGGCGGCCTTGCCCGATCTCATGGTCATGACCGATATCGCGCTGGACCCTTATAATGCCAATGGACATGACGGATTCGTCGTCAATGGCGAGATCGTCAATGACGCGACAGTCGAGGCGCTGGTCAAGATGGGGCTGGCGCAGGCCGAGGCCGGCGCGGATATTCTGGGTCCGTCCGACATGATGGATGGGCGCATCGGTGCCCTGCGTGTGGCACTGGAAGCGAGCGAGCATCGTGACGTCGCGATCCTTTCTTATGCTGCGAAATTCGCGTCAGCCTTTTACGGGCCATTTCGCGACGCCGTGGGCGCGTCTGGTCGCCTTGTGGGCGACAAGGCAACCTATCAGATCAACCCGGCAAACCGTGAAGAGGCCCTTGCCTGTGTGGCGCGCGATCTGGCTGAGGGCGCGGATATGGTCATGGTCAAACCCGGCATGCCCTATCTGGATATCTGCCGGGCAGTGAAAGACGAATTCCGGCGCCCGACCTTTGCCTATCAGGTGTCGGGTGAATATGCGATGCTGATGGCGGCTGTGCAAAATGGCTGGCTGGATCAGGACAAGATCATGCTCGAAAGCCTGATGGCGTTCAAACGCGCAGGCTGTGACGGTGTGCTCAGTTACTTTGCACCGCAAGCCGCAGGGGCGCTGAAGGGCTGATCCGAAGATCAGCCCTCGATCAGAAACCCGCCCGACTGGCGCGCCCAGAGCCGTGCATAAAGCCCCCCTTGGGCAAGCAGCGCGTCATGCGGGCCCTGTTCGATAATGCGGCCCTGATCCATCACCACCAGTCGGTCCATCGCAGCGATCGTGGACAGCCGATGCGCGATGGCGATCACGGTCTTGCCTTCCATCAACCGGGTCAGTTGCGCCTGTATGGCGGCTTCGACTTCGCTATCAAGCGCCGAGGTTGCCTCGTCCAGGATCAGGATCGGCGCGTTCTTCAGCGCCACACGCGCAATCGCGATCCGCTGTCGCTGCCCACCTGACAATTTGACACCGCGCTCGCCCACATGCGCCTCAAGGCCGCGCCGACCCTTGGCATCGGCCAGATCTTCGATGAAGCCGCGCGCTTCGGCCATGTCAGCAGCGGCCCAGATTTCTGCGTCTTCCGCCTCGGGGCGGCCATAGGCAATATTGTCACGCACCGACCGGTGCAGCAGCGCCGTATCCTGTGTAACCATCCCGATGGCGGCCCGCAGGCTTTCCTGAGTCACCTGTGAAATATCCTGCCCATCAATCAGAATGCGCCCGGATTTCACATCATGAAACCGTAACAGCAGGTTCACAAGCGTTGACTTGCCTGCCCCGGAGCGTCCGACCAGACCGACTTTCTCTCCCGGCGCGATATCCAGCGACAGATCATCCAGCACAGCAGGTTTCGGCCCCACAGCCCCTTCATAGCGGAAAGTGACCGCCTCGAAGCGCACAGCGCCCCGGCTGGCCTGCAAGGGTTTCGCATCCGGCACATCCGAGATCTCGCGCGGAACCGACAAGGTGGCGACACCATCGCGCACTGTCCCGATATTCTCGAACAGGGCCGCGAATTCCCACATGATCCAATGCGACATGTTGCTCAGCCGCAGGGCCAGCGGGATCGCGACGGCCAGTGCGCCCAGATCAATCCTGCCCTGCAGCCATAGCCAGAGCCCCACCCCCGTCACCGAGGCTGTCAGCAGCGCGTTGATGATATTGACGCCCACATCCTGCAACGCGACCAGCCGCATTTGCCGGTAAACTGTCTGCAGGAACCCGTCCAGACCTTCGCGCGCGTAGCTTTCCTCTCGCGCAGCATGGCTGAACAGCTTCACCGTGGCGATATTGGTGTAGCTGTCCACGATGCGCCCTGTCATCATGGCGCGGGCATTTGCCTGTTCCTGCGAGACACGTCCAAGGCGTGGGACGATCACCCAAAGCAGACTTCCATAGGCGAGCGACCACAGCAGGAAGGGCAGCGCCAGCCAGCCATCCTGTGCCCCGGCAAGCCAGAGCGTGCCCAGAAAATACGCACCGATATAAACTGCGACATCCATCAGTTTCATGACGACTTCGCGAACCGAAAGCGCGGTCTGCAACAGACGCGTCGCAATCCGACCCGCGAATTCATCCTGAAAATACCCCATCGATTGCCCCAGCAGCCACCGATGTGCCTGCCAGCGAATGCGCTGAGGGAAATTGCCCATGATGACCTGATACATGAGCAGCGCACCAATAACGGCAAGGACCGGCAGGATGATCAGTTGCAGCCCGGCCATGCCCATCAGGCGCCCGCCTTCTTCCGCCAGAAACCGCTCGGGGCCAAGTTCGGTCATCCGGTTCACCAGCGTGCCCAGATATCCAATGAGAATGATCTCGACGATGGCAAAGATGGTAGAGATCCCCGACATGGCCAGAAGCCATGGCAAGACCGGGCGCGCGAAATGCAGCGTGAAGGCCCAGAGTGTTCCGGGCGGCCGACTGGGCGGGTCAGCGGGATAGGCCTCGATTTTCGCCTCGAACCGCTTGAAAAACTTGTTCATCAGGGCCTCAATCCATGCAAAAGGGGCGTGTGACCACACGCCCCCTGCAATCACCAAGGCGTAGTGGCTGTTTACTTCAGAATTTTCGCGACGACGCCGGCGCCAACGGTGCGGCCGCCTTCGCGGATGGCGAAGCGCAGCTTCTCTTCCATCGCGATCGGGGCGATCAGCTCGACCTCGAATTTCAGGTTGTCACCGGGCATCACCATTTCCGTGCCCTCGGG
>SKWJ01000347.1 GCA_007128995.1 Paracoccaceae bacterium | reverse complement strand
GAAGCAGGCTCTCGGAGGTCGTCGCGCACAAATATCCGCGACGCAACCGATTTCGTGGGCTGGTACACCAACAAGACACGAGAACGGAATGGAATACCGCTGACGGATGCCCGGAATCAGTATCTGGCTTATCATGAAGGCCATGCCGGTTTTCGCCGTGGGTCCTACAATTCCAAACCATGGCTGATCGGGGTCGCAGATCGGGTTGCGTCGAGGGCTGCTATGTATGACCAGCAATTGCGCGCCTGTGGTCGCCGATGAGAGGCCGCCGTGCCTATTCTGCGTCCCAAACCTTTGCCACCATGGTCAGGACATCATAAAGAGCCACAACCTCGCCAGTTGCCTTGCAGACCTTGCAATCCCAGCGTACCTCGCCGTAGTCGCCCTCTGCACGCGGGTTGATCTCTTTACAGGTAAGGGTCACGGCCAACGCGTCGCCCGGATAGACTGGGGTCAGAAACCGAAGGTTGTCTATCCCGTAATTTGCAAGGACAGGTCCCGGGTCAGGTTGGACGAACAAGCCTGCGGCAAAGGAAATGATCAGATAGCCATGCGCCACACGCCCGTCAAAGAACGGATTCGCGCGGGCGGCCTGTTCATCCATATGGGCATAGAATGTATCCCCAGTGAAATTGGCAAAATGTTCGATATCTGCAAGCGTGATGCTGCGGCTTTCGGTCAAAAGCTGATCACCAAGCTGCAATTCGGAAAGTGATTTTCGGAACGGATGCCTGTCACGGCGAACGCTCGCCCCGTCTGACCATCGTCCACTTACTGCCGCCAGCAGTCGCGGCGCACCCTGAACTGCTGTGCGTTGAAGGTAATGATGCAGGCCGCGCATGCCGCCCAGTTCTTCACCGCCACCGGCGCGTCCCGGACCGCCATGCACGAGCATCGGCAATGGCGATCCATGACCTGTCGATGTCGTTGCGCTGTCACGGTTGCCGATCATCACCCGGCCATGCAGCGGTGCAAGACCATGCACCAATTCCTGCGCGACTTCGGGTGCATTGGTAAAAACCGATGAAACCAAAGACCCTTTGCCCATGGCTGCAAGTTCCGTCGCCTGATGCAAATCATCATAGGGCATCAGCGTAGCGACAGGACCGAATGCCTCGACCGCATGAACAGATGTCGCACGCAACGGCTGATCCGCATAAAGCAGGACCGGGTTCAGGAACGCGCCACGTTCGGAATTGCCCGAGACAAGCTGCACATTGTCGGGGTCGCCGATCACGATCTCGGCCTCTGCGGCAAGCGCAGTGATGGCCCGGCGCACATCTGCGCGCTGATCAAGACCCGCAAGAGCCCCCATCCGGGTTGCCGGATCATCTGGCAAACCGACCGGCAGATGCGACAGCGCCTTGTGCAACGCGTCGCGCACGGCCCCGACCTGCGCGCGTGGCACGATCAGGCGCCGGATGGCCGTGCATTTCTGACCTGCTTTCGCAGTCATCTCGCGCGTGACTTCTCGAATGAACAAATCGAACTCTGGGCTGCCCGGACCCGCATCGGGACCGAGCAGACAGGCATTCAGACTGTCAGCCTCCATCGTGAAACGGGTGGAGTTCCGAACGATCGCCGGATGAACGCGCAACCGCTGGCCAGTTGCCGCAGAGCCGGTGAAGGTTACAACATCCTGACCTGTCACATGGTCAAGAAGGTCGCCCACGCCGCCGCAGATTAACTGCAGACTGCCCTCCGGCAACAGGCCAGACTCGATGATCCGGCGCACCATAAGCTCGGTCAGATAGGCTGTCTGGCTGGCAGGTTTCACGATGGCGGGCATGCCCGCCAGCAGGTTTGGCGCGAGCTTTTCCAGCATTCCCCAGATTGGAAAATTGAAAGCGTTGATATGAACAGCAACGCCGCGCAATGGTGACAGGATATGCTGTGCCGAAAAGGATGCATCTTTTGACAGGGGTTCCAGAGGCCCGTCGGTCAAGATCCGGGTATTCGGCAATTCGCGGCGCGCTCTGGACGCGTAATTCAGCAATGTGCCAATGCCACCTTCGATATCGATCTGCCCATCGCGCGGCGTTGCACCTGTCGCCAGCGAAAGCGCATGGAACTCCTCCTTCTGCGCCATCAGCTTCAGCCCAAGCGCCTTGAGCATCAACGCGCGCTCATGCACGGTCATCGCGCGCAAGGCAGCCCCTGCGCCACGCCCGAAGGCAAGCGCCTCGGCGAAGTCCAGACCCGTCGAATCTATCTCAGCGATAATCTCGCCAGTCGCTGCATGGGCAAGTGGCTTTGCGCCGCCCTGCCCTTTTCGCCAGCTTCCGCAAAGATAACTTTTCAACCGATGAGGATATGTCATATCGAGCATTACGCTACCTTCAGTCCATGCTCAGCCAGTTGAGCCTTGATTGTCGTGTCCCACTCGACCCGCATTTCTTCATTCGTGCGATGACGCAGCCCGAGGCGTTGATGCAACGCGAAGCGCGCAGACTCTTTTGGCCCGAAGCCAAGCGCCACACGCGGATACCAGTAGGCAAGTGCCGCGCGCACCGCACCCAAGTCTGTTTCGACAAGCTGTGCAAGACCCGCGCGACCAAGCTCTGCATGCCGCGCCTCTCGTGGGGCGATGTCGCGAAAGACTTCAGCCAGAGGCTGATAGGACAACCGTGCATATTCCTGCAACTGAATCACAGCGGCAGCGCCCTGAAGCACATTCATCACCACTGCATCCGACCAGCCCGCCAGCGGATAATGGAACACTGCCAACCGCATATCACCGGCTTGGCGCACAGCCCCGATATCAGCGTCTCGCGCCAGACGACTGGCCCAAGGATGCGTCCCGACATAGCGCGAGGTATTGGCGCCGAATTCGGCCATGACCTTCAGGACACGACCAGCGTGATCGACCTTTTCAAGGACAATCCGGGCGGCGGCAATCCGCGATGTGATCCCGGGCGCGTCGTTGATCACATCCGCGAACCCGGCAGAAGCCGCAAGTTCACTGTCAACGAAAGCCGCCATCAGGCGCAGGACTTCGCCGCGATAGCGCGGTGGAACATTGTCGGGCGACGTAAGCCGCCCGCCTTTTGCCAGATACTCGTCAATGGGCATTTCAGTCATGGTCATATTCCCTATTCATCATAGCTGATGACCAGATTTTCCCCAAGTGGCACGCATTGGCAGGTCAGCACATAGCCTTGCTGCACTTCGTAATCCTCGAGCGCATGGTTGACTGCCATCTCGGCCTGCCCTTCGAGAACCTTTGCACGGCAGGTCGAACACACACCTGCCTTGCAGGCATAGGGCGCATCCATATCTGCAGCCAATGCCGCCTCCAGAACCGATGTCCCGTCGCGGGCCAGTTCCAGACGACGCGTTGTCCCATCCAATGTGACGGTCAATGCTGTTCTCTGTCCATTGGCCGCCTCTTTCGTGACAGGCCCGCGCGGGGCCAATCTACCGGGCTGGTTAGAGGCGAACAGCTCAAACTTGATCTGCGCATCGTCCAGGCCATGCTCTCGCAATGCGGCTGCGATAGTCAGCATCATCGGCTCCGGGCCGCAGATGAACGCTGCGTCCACACTCTCCGCATCAACCCAATGCGCGAAAAGTGCCTTCAGCTTCTCGGCATCGATCCGGCCTGTGAACAGGTCGATATCCTGCGCGTCCTGTTCCAGAACATGCAGAACTGACAACCTTCCCAGATAAAGGTTCTTGAGGTCCTCCAGTTCCTCACGGAACATGATCGTGCTGATCTGGCGGTTCGCATAGACTAGGGTGAAGCGTGCCTTCGGCTCGCGCGCAAGAACAGTTCGGATAATCGAGAGCACAGGCGTGATCCCTGAACCGCCAGCGAATCCGAGATAGTGCCGCGCTGCAACAGGTTCGAGAGGCAGATAAAAGTTGCCCGCCGGGGGCATCGCCTCGAGCGTGGTTCCGGGCACAAGCGACTCATTGGCCCAAGTCGAGAAAGCACCCCCTTCAACGCGCTTGATGCCTACGCGCAGACATCCGTCATCCAGACCGGAACAGATGGAATAGGATCGGCGGACCTCTTGACCATCAAATTCGCGCCGGAAGGTAAGATACTGGCCCTGAATGAAACGAAAAGCGCTTTCGTCCTGTGGTCGCAGGGTCACGATGACTGCGTCGCGGGTATCGCGCTGGACGTCGGTCACTTCCAGCGGGTGAAATCGGCTCATGTTCCGGACCTCAGATACATTTGAAATAATCGAATGGCTCCAGGCAATCGCGACATTGATAGGCTGCCTTGCAGGGCGTGGACCCGAACTGACTAACTTTCCGCGTCGCCTTTGAACCGCATCGTGGACAAGGTACAACCAGCCCGTCACCGGCTAGTCGCGCGATACGACCGGCCACAACACCTGTCGCGCGCGTGCCATCGATGGGCGGCGCAATCCCGTAGGCGCGCAGCTTTTCGCGCGCCTGCGCACTCAGCCAATCTGTCGTCCAGGGCGGGTCAAGGCGCCGCTCCAGTCGCAGATTTTCTATGCCTTGCGCGCGCAGAGCTTTCTCGATCTCAAAATTGATGACGGATGTCGCAGGGCAGCCAGAATATGTGGGCGTGACCGTGACAACCAGCACCTCATCTTCGAAGGCGACATCGCGCACTATGCCCAGATCCGTGATCGAAATGACCGG